>NZ_JAQDVB010000021.1:0-63584 GCF_027674365.1 Coprococcus sp. AM11-30B
TCGTTGAAGTAGGAATGAAACATAGAAGTTTGTAACTTTTTATAAGTTTTCAGTAACGGCTGATTCATATGAAGATGGTAGTATTAGTAGAAAACAGTTCCAGATGCAGACTTTGTGCAGAACATGGGCTGTCGGTTTATATCGAATATGAGGGAAAGACGTACCTTCTGGATACTGGCGCAACAGCGCTCTTTGCAGAAAATGCAAAGGAGCTGGGGATTGATCTTTCGAAAGTAGATACGGCGTTTTTATCCCATGCACATTATGACCACAGTGGCGGTTTTGAGGAGTTTTTTAAGGAGAATGACAAAGCAGCGGTCTATATGCAGGAGATGTCTGATGAGAATTGCTTTTACCGGACAGAAGGAAAAGAGAAATATATTGGAATTCCGCAGCATCTTCTGGAAAATTATAAAGAGCGGTTCCGTCCGTTAAATGCAGTATGTGAAGTTGAAAAAGGCGTCTGGGTCGTACCGCATTTTACCGGCGGTCTGGATGAGATGGGACGCAGGGCACACATGTACCGGAAAATCGGTGAAGAGTTTATTGCAGATGATTTTGCACATGAGCAGAGTGTGGTTTTTGAGACGGGAAAAGGACTGGTGATATTTAATAGCTGTTCCCATGGGGGAATTGTCAATATTGTGCGAGAAGTGCAGATGGCACTCGGCGGGCAAAAGGTCTATGCGGTTGTCGGTGGATTCCATATGATGAAGCTTTCGGGCATGGATACACTTGCCATACCAGAGGAAGAGGTTGTGGAAACTGCGCAGGAATTGAAAGGGCTTGGCGTAGAGGAAATCTATACCGGTCACTGTACCGGAAATATTGCATTCAGGATTCTGAAAAAAGAACTTGGCGAAATGGTACATGCACTTGGAACAGGGGAAACGGTGGTATTTTAAATGAAGGAAGCCCCAGGATTTATCACGGGTAATGAGTTGATAGATTCTGGGGCTTTTGTCTTGTTACATTGCTTCTTTTATGAGTATGACTTCAGGTTCGGTCATTGCATAAGCATCCAGAACTTCATCCAGCTCGTCTGCCTTGATCAGATTTTCTTCCAGGACCAGCTTATAGTGAGGGTGATAAAACAGAAGTTGAATTCTGAAAATAATTGTTAAATATGGCTATTGAATGGAATTGTGTATATAATAACTAAAAAACATTGTCGTTGACTAACCAATATGAAAGCGAGTATACTGTAGTAAAGTCAAAGGAGAAAAAAAGAAGGTGTAAAAATGCAGGCATTATCAACAGCTGTTCCGGGAAAATGGTACACGATCAAATGGATGTTCGGAGTACCGGAGGTGCTGGAAAAATTAAAGGAATTCAAAATCAAAGAGGGCAGCGAAATCCATGTGATCCAGAATGATGCCAGTGGTATGATGATTATAGCATCTGACCAGAAGCGGTTCGCTATCAGCCAGGATGCCGCCGCGAGAATTCAAGTATAACAAAGAAATGAAAAATCGATCTTACAATCACAGGAAAAGTAGGATCGATTTTTTTGTATATCCGGATCATGAAGGAGCCAGTCTGTTCGATTTTATAAAGTTTTCACAGAATAACGGATTGTTTTCAGCTGCGATTGAAGATATAATACATTTATGTAACAAAATAGAAGCGCGAAAGAGGGAAAACAAATGTTAGAAATTATTTGTCTTATATGGCTTTGGCGTGTGAATGGAAAGCACGCGATAGAAAGAGGACAGAATCCAAAAAAATATCGTGCATTGACACTGGGATTGTGGTTTGGCCTTGAATTTACCGGTACTTTTGTCGGAGCCTGGCTGATGCAGCTTTTGAATGCTGGTGATAATGCATTTTACGGGGCATATGTTTTTGGAATTATCGGAGCTGCAATTGGTGGTTTCACTTCTTACTGGGTTGCAAAAAAAGCACCGATGGGAAATTACAGACCAGAAGACCAGCCAAATGGATGGAATAATCAGTCAGGTGGATGGAATCAGAGCCAGAACGGCTGGGACAATCAGCAAAATGGATGGAACCAGAATCAGAACAGCTGGGATAATCAGCAAAATGGATGGAACCAGAATCAGAATGTCTGGAACAATCAACAGAATGTCTGGGAACAGCCACAGCAGGAACCGGATTGCCTTTTTGCTCCGGCAACGATCCATATTATCGAAGAAGAGGGCGGTTATACCGGCGGACAGGATGCATTTTTCTTAAATGGCAGACCCATCTGTTCTCTGCGGCCGGGCAGTGAATATACCTTTACAACTTACGCAAAGAAGAATGTGCTTACGATTGGCAGACCGACACCGGAACTGTCAGATGATACAACGGCATTAAAGTTTATTGCCGGAGAAAAAGGTCAGATCGAAATTCATGCATGTGCGGGAAGACTGCTCCCGGGAAAATTCAGCAATTATACAGCATAGGAATATTATGTGGTTCTGAAGCATACACTGTCAACAAAACGGTATATGCGGCAATATGAGACAGAGATCCGAACAAGAAGACGGGACACGAAGGTATCGCATGGCAGATGCAGCAAATTTGCCGAAGGATGTGGTGCTGGGTGTCCCGATTCTGACTCTTACAGGGCATTATGAAGTGAATATAGAGAATTACCGTGGAATTCTGGAATATACCGAACAGCTGATCCGTATAAATGTACGTAGCGGACAGATTCGCATCACAGGGAAATCACTTGAGATCAACTACTATACAACAACCGATATGAAGATTACCGGAAAGGTAGAGAAAATTGAGTATTCTTAGGAAGGGATGACGAAGATGCTGCGATATATTCTGAATAATCTTGCCGGATACCTGCGCATCAGAGTCGAAGGATATTCACCGGAACGTTTTTTAAATCTTTGCTGTTATCATGGGATTTTTCTCTGGAATCTGAGACCGGCAAAAGGGGCATATGAGATGAATATCCGCGTCCGGGATTTCCGCAGACTGCGACCAATGGTCAGGAAGAGCAGGGCAAAGGTACGGATCATCCAGAAAAGAGGAGTCCCGTTTTTTATACATAAATACCGTGGACGGAAGCTTTTTTTTACAGGATCGGTCATCGCAATCTGTCTGATCTTTCTGCTTTCTTCTTTTATATGGAGGATTCAGATTGATGGAAACCTTGCAAGGACAGATGAGGTTTTGCTTTCTTTTCTGACGGAAAAAGGAATTGCCTGTGGAATGGCAAAAAAGAATGTAGACTGTGACCGGATTGAAAAAGATATTCGTATGGAATACGACGATATTATCTGGGTTTCAGCCTATGTTCATGGGAGTTGTCTGAAGATTAAAGTCAGGGAGAATCCTGACCGGAAGGAGCTGCAGACAGAAGCTGAGGCGGAAGCGCCGATGGATATTGTGGCAGAAGCGGACGGGATCATTCAGAAGATCATTACACGAAAAGGGAATCCGCTTGTCCGGGAAGGCAGTGAGGTAAAAAAAGGAGAGATCCTTGTGAGTGGAAGTGTGGAAGTAAAGAATGATTCAGATGAGGTGACAGGATACCAGTACCGGGTATCGGATGCAGACATAATAGCACAGACAACGGTTGCGTATACAGATATTCTTGACAGGCTGCATCCGGTATGGAAAGATACCGGCAAGAAGAGCTGGAGGTTCTGGATAGAAACACCGGGAAGGCTGTATCTTTTTGGCAGGCGGGAGCTACCTTACCCGGAATATAATGCGCTGACCTGCAGATATACCCTGTATTTGGAGAGACACTTTCCATTTCCGGTCTCGGTAAGAGTTGAACGGAGCAAAGAGAGCAGAAAAGAGGAGATTTCTTATACAGACAGGCAAGCAAGAGAAATTCTGTCCTATAATTTTGAGAAGTTTTGCGCCCGATTAGAGAAAAAAGGGGTTCAAATTTCAGAGAATGATGTTAAAATATACAGGGAGACGAACCGGTATTCGGCAAAGGGGAAACTGGTTTTATCCGGACCGTTCGGAATTGTACAAAAAGGAACGGTACATGAACTGCCGAAGGCAGATGCAGAAAATATACAGCAGGAAGGAAACTGATTTATGGGAATTCTTGAGACCATGATAGACATACCGGCTGAACATGAAAAAAATGTGTTTGGCCAGTTCGATATATTTGCAAAAAAAATTGAGAGAGCTTTACATGTTACACTGATCGCGCGAAATGGAAAGGTGAAAGTCCTTGGAGAAGAAAAGAATGTAGAGAGGGCGCAGCAGGTATTGTCGCAGCTTACCGAGCTTTCCAGGCGCGGGAACATGATCCAGGAGCAGAATGTAGACTATGTCCTGTCCCTTACGATGGAAGACAGCGCGGAAGATATTTTGACAATTGATAAAGACCTGATCTGTCATACACTTCAGGGAAAGCCAATCAAACCAAAGACGCTCGGACAGAAGAAATATGTGGATGCGATTCGGGAAAAGATGATCACCTTTGGTCTTGGCCCTGCCGGAACCGGTAAAACTTATCTGGCGATGGCAATGGCAATCACGGCGTTCAAACGCAATGAAGTGGGGCGTATCATTCTGACACGTCCGGCAATTGAAGCAGGAGAAAAGCTTGGCTTTTTGCCGGGAGATCTGCAGAGCAAGATCGATCCATATTTAAGACCACTTTATGATGCACTCTATCAGATCATGGGAGCAGAAAGTTTTATCAAGAATTCAGAAAAAGGGCTGATCGAGGTTGCGCCTCTTGCCTATATGCGAGGCAGAACCCTTGACAACGCTTTTATTATTCTGGATGAGGCACAGAATACCACACCGGCGCAGATGAAGATGTTCCTGACACGTATTGGTTTTGGATCCAAAGTCGTGATCACTGGAGACTCTACACAGAAAGACCTTCCGGCAGGACAGACATCCGGACTTGATGTGGCAGTGAGTGTAGTCAAGAATCTGGAAGATATTTCGATTTGCCGTCTGACCAGCCGGGATGTTGTCAGACATCCGCTGGTACAGCGAATTGTTAAAGCATACGAGGAATATGAGCAGAAGCAGGAACAGAAAAAATCCCACACTAGAGACAGAAAGAAACGAGGAACAAGATGAGACTATTTTTAGAGGATGAGGGAGCATTGGATTTAAAGCTGCCTTATGAAGAACTGGCGACAAAAGTTGCAGATGCAGTCCTGGATTATGAGAAGTGTCCATACGAGGCGCAGGTAGAACTTCTTCTTACGATGAATGAGGAGATCCGACAGATGAACCTGGAATTTCGCGGAATCGACCGTGCAACAGATGTCCTGTCATTTCCGATGACGGAATTCCCGTCACCGGCTGATTATGCATATCTGGATACAGATGACAGTTCATTTGATCCGGAGACCGGAGAACTGATGCTCGGCAATATTGTGATTTCCAAAGAGCGCGCAAAGGAACAGGCAGAAGAATATGGCCATTCGGTAGAACGTGAATTTGCTTTCCTTATTGCGCACAGTATGTTGCACTTGTTAGGTTATGACCATATGGAAGATGAAGAACGGCTCGTGATGGAAAAGAAACAGCGGGAAGTTCTGGAGATACTGGGAATTACAAGATAGATAAAAGTATGAGGTTTTAACGTATGGGTAAAAAGAAAAAATCAAAGGGCGGCAGTTTTCTGATGCAGGGAAGCATCCTTGCGGCAGCCGGCATTATCACAAAGATCATCGGGGCAGTATACCGGATCCCGATGCTCAATATTATGGGGCTTAAAGGACAGGGCTATTATGATATGGCATTTCAGGTGTATTCTATTGCTCTGATCATTTCGTCTTACAGTCTGCCGGTTGCGGTATCAAAGCTGGTGTCTCTCAAAATGGCGGCAGGAGAGCGGAAAAATGCATTCAGGGTATTGAAGGCATCACTGATCATAGCTACGCTATCTGGTGTCACGATCATGGTGATCGTATTTTTTGGAGCAGAGGCGATCGCAGAATATCTGATGGGAGCCAAAATGAGCTGCTATTCTTTGAAGGTGCTTGCTCCCGGACTCCTGATTTGTGCGATTATGGCAGTTTTTCGTGGCTATTTCCAGGGGATGGGAACAATGATCCCGACTGCAATTTCGCAGATCATTGAACAGCTTCTCAATGCGATTGTCAGTGTTGTAGGTGCAGCCGTTCTTCTGGAAAATGGAAAACAGATGGCTAAGGTGCAGGGGAATAACCTTTTAGGACCAGCCTATTCCGCAGCAGGAGGGACACTTGGTACAGTAGCCGGTGCGCTGCTCGGTCTGCTGTTCTTACTGTTCTGCTATGTGGCATTCCGCAAGCCGATGATGCGGCAGATGAAGCGGGACACCTCGAAAGAACTGGATGATTACCGTGCGATTTTCAAACTCCTGATTCTGACGATCGCACCGATCATTTTAAGTACAACAATTTATAACAGTGCAAATGTTATTGACAGTGCAATGTTCAATAAGATCATGGGTGCACAGGGAACTAGTGAGGCGGTCTGTGCAGAGCTTCTTGGTAAATTAGGACAGTATTATACCCTGTTTAACGTACCGCTTGCCGTTGCGAGTGCATTGGGATCATCTGTGATCCCGGGGCTTGTAAGCGCGGCAGAGAATCATGACAGAAGACTGTTACATAACCGGATTTACACGGTTATCCGTTATACGATGCTGATCGCGATTCCAAGCGCGTTCGGATTTTTTGCACTTGGTCAGCCGATCATGGATTTCCTGTGGCCGAATGTAGATAATGTAACACAGGGAATTATGCTGAAGATCGGAGCAATTTCTCTGGTATTTTATTCACTTTCAACCGTTACGAATACAGTGCTTCAAGGTCTGGACCGTATGATGGAACCGGTAAAAAATGCAATGGTATCCCTGATACTACATATTGTATCTCTGTTTATTATGCTTGTTATGTTCAAATGGGGCATTTATGCACTGATTGGAAGTAAGATTGTGTTCTCTTTATGCATGTGTATCATGAATGCACATGATATCCGTGAAGCATGTGGATATCTTCAGGAGAGCCGTAAGACTTTTGTTATTCCGTCTATCGCCGGAGCTGTTATGGCAATTTTGGCATGGGCAGTGCATTTCGTACTTGACACCTTCATCGGAGGAAGAATCGCAACCCTGATCGCCCTCATCGTGGCAGTAGCGGTATACGCAGTCGTTCTTCTTAAAATGGGTGGCATGTCCGAAAAAGAACTCCTCGGTCTCCCAAAAGGTCACCAAATTGTAATAGTCTGCAAAAAATGCCATTTATTAAAAGAACGCAGATATTACTAAGCTGTGGATGATTTGATATCACAAGCTAAAAATTCCCCCATAATGAATAAAATCCTCCAAGCAGACCAATACTTGTAGAAAAAGGAGTGTTCCTTATGGAAACAAGATATCATATTGGTCTTTTAACGGGGACTCTTCTGATTCTTGCAATCTTATCTTATGCATATTATGCAGATTATAATTACAGGAAAGAAATTGCAAGGACAGAACAGACGGAGCAGCAGGAAACAGAACAGACAGTCAGCACTCAGGGTGGCGCACACAAAGAAGGGGTGTATTATCTGAAAAACCGCAACGGATATGTGATTGTTTATCTGGACGACCAGACAAGTATTTATGAATATACGAATATCCGTGTCGAAGAGCTTCCGGAAGAACTGCAGAATGAGATCCGGGAGGGAAAGCGGTTAGAGGGAAAAGACAAGCTTTATGGGTTCCTGGAAAATTATTCCAGCTGATTAAAAAGATAACATTATTATATAGAAAAACAAAGAAGGGACAAAAGAAAAATGGAGACAGCAAAAATTGAACGCATTAATGAATTATATAGAAAATCAAAAGCAGAAGGACTGACAGAGAAAGAGAAAAAAGAACAGCAGATTCTCAGACGGGAATATGTAGATGCATTCAAAAGAAATCTTCGTGGACAACTTAATAACATTTCAATCAAGGAGAAGGATGGATCCATTACAAATCTGGGTGAGAAATATGGACAGAAAAAAGGAAATTAGAGCAAAAATTCTGAAAATGAGACAGGCACTTCCAAAAGAAGAGGTTCGGGAGAAGAGCCTGCGGATCATAAGACGCATTGAAGAGACAGAGACATTTAAAAATGCAGACAACCTTCTTGCGTATATTGATTTTCGTGGAGAGGTGGCAACCGGAACACTGATCGAGAAGGCATGGGAGCTTGGAAAAAAGGTCTATGTGCCACGGGTAGCGGGAAAAGAGATGGAGTTTTATCGGATACATTCTTTTGAGGATCTGGAAAAGGGGACTTATGGCATCCAGGAGCCGAAAAAAGAATGCCCTGTTTATGAAGCCGGAGAAGGGCAGACTACACTGGCAATCCTGCCGGGAAGTGTTTTTGATGAAAAAAAGAACCGTGTCGGTTATGGCGGTGGATTTTATGATCGTTATTTTGAAAAACGGAAAGATATCTGCCGGATCGCAGCTGCTTATGAAATGCAGATCGTAGAAGAAATTGAGACCGAAGAATTTGATCTTCCGGCAGATTATGTTACAACGGAAGAGAGGTTCTGGTAGAAATTCCGGAAGTGTATCATAGAGAGTTTTGATTGAAAACAGGAATGGGAGCAAACATACAGGAACATTTGAAGAAAATCAATGGATAGTATGTTTGACTCCCATTTTCAGGTTCATATAGTAAGGCTTATTCAGGATAAACCAGCTGTTTTTCTGTAATATTTTCCAGAACCTCAGTCAGATATCTTTTTGCCATATAATTTGCCATCGGAAGGTTCATGTCCAGATAGTTTCCGCAGTCTTTTGCAGCAGCTCCCGGTACGTCCCCATTGAAGTCTGCGATAAAAGCAAACATTTCTTTCATCAGTGGAACGATATCTTTTGATTCATAATCACCTACAAGAAGAAGGTAGAAGCCGGTACGGCATCCCATTGGTCCAAAGTAAAGTGTTTTTGATGCGTAGTCCCTGTGATTACGAAGGAAGGTTGCACCAAGATGTTCGATGGTGTGAACCTCTGCAGTATTCATAACCGGTTCTTCATTCGGATTGGTCATGCGGATATCAAAGGTTGTAATGACCTGTTCGCCGGCACAATCCTTACGTGAGACGTAAAGCCCAGGAACAAGCTTCAAATGGTCTATTGTGAAACTGGTAATTTTCTCCATAATCAAGTATCTCCTTTTTTGTACTACGTTTATTATAAGATACCAGGGTAAAAAGGTCAGAAAGCCGATGCAAGCTTGCTTGCAAGAGGTTTTTGACATCTTGACCCGCCAAAAACATGAGTAAGTAGCCATTTTTCAAAGAAAAATGAGCGGATTACGAATGTTTTTGAGGATTGCGAGAGTGCAAAGCACGTAGCAATCTGGTATCAAATAGGTCAAAATACCTTTTGACCCCAACATCATTATAACTGTCATAAAGTTTAATAACAAGCCTTTTGGTGGAAGAAAGGTGAAAAATGTGCTATAATCGTTACTGTTAACTCCCGTGCCAATCGCTATGCTGACTGACACGGAGGATGCGTGTGTTTTTAATGATAGCAGGAGGAAGCTAAGAGATGAAAATATATATGATCCGTCATGGAGAGACGGACTGGAATAAAAAAAGAAAATTACAGGGACAGGTGGATATTCCACTGAATGAATTTGGAAAACTACTTGCAAAAGAGACGGCTCCGGCACTCGCAGATGTTCCATTTGCGGTCTGTTACACAAGCCCGCTGAAAAGGGCGGCAGAGACGGCACGGCTCGTCCTGGGGGACAGGGAGGTTCCGATCGTTCCGGATAAGCGGATCCAGGAGATGAGCTTTGGAGAATTTGAGGGACTTTGCTGCAGGGAAGAGGGATGGAATATTCCGGATCCGGGATTTCGCAACTTTTTTAATGCACCGGAAGTGTACCAGCCGCCAAAAGGAGGGGAATCCTTTGAAGAAGTGCGTGCACGTCTGAATAATTTTCTGGAAGAGCTTTATCAGAAAGAAGAGCTTCAGGATAAAAATGTACTTTTATCCACACATGGTGCAGCACTTTGCGGGATTCTGAGCCTGATGAAAGGTCTGCCGATTTCCGGGTACTGGCAGCAGGGGGTACATAAGAACTGTGCGGTATCAATTGCGGAAGTGAAAGATGGGAAAATAGAAATTTTACAGGAAAATGTGACTTATTATCAAGAGTCAGTGCAGGACTGGTAGAAAGTTATTTGATGTCCTAAAGGCTTTCTGATAAATTGCTTAATAAAAAAACTCCCATCCGGAGAAATGTGAGCTAATTATAACTCATTTCTTCTCCGGATGGGAGCTTTTTGATGTTTGACAAAATTCATTGGTATATTTAGACAGATAAGGAGCTATTTTTCAATCGCTTTACACGAATTCCGGACAACCAGCTTACACGGCAGTTTGATCTTAAGTGCAGGCCCCGGATGCTCCCTCAGGAGATGCTGCAGAATAGAAGCTCCGTACATTCCCATATGATAAGCTGGCACACTGACCGTTGTCAGCGGTGGAGCAGAAAACTGTGCCATATTGATATCATCAAAGCCTACGATGGAAATATCCTCCGGAACACGGATCCCGTGTTCGGTAAAGGCTTTGATCGCACCAAAAGCGATCGGATCGCTTGCTGCAAAGATCGCCGTCGGCAGCTTGCCGCCGTTGATCAGATTGCATGCCATCTCATAACCGGAAGAAATCTGGAAGACACCCTCTTGGATATAAGGCTCATAAATCAAATCGTGTGCATCACAGTAATCAATAAAGACTTTTTTTCGGTAATCCGGATAGAGATGGTTTTCACCGATATATTCTTTTCCGGTAAAGAAACCAATCTCCCGGTGCCCGATCCCGGTCAGATAATCCAGAGCTTCTGTAACTGCTTCGCCGAAATCCGGAATGATCGTGGAAATCCGGTCATCGTTTACCGGCATATCTAGGAACAGGATGCACGAATTCATCTCATACAGATAAGAAATTTCCTCCTGACTGAATTTGCCGATACAGATCAGACAGTCTACATCCTTCAGAACGTCCATGTAATTGATGTCGCTTTTGTAGGTACGCACAATCTGGATATTGTGTGAGAGGCAGTAATCTTCAATTCCCTGACGGATCAGAAGATAATAATTATCCTCCAGTTCTTGCTGGGAAGAGAACCACTGAATGATCCCAAGGGTAAAAAGTGATTTGACAGAAGGACGTCCGCGCTTTACATAATGCAGCTCTCTTGCAGTATCCAGTACTTTCTGTCGGGTTTCCGGTGAGACATTGAGCGTCTCATCATTATTCAGTATACGTGAAACTGCTGCGGCAGAAACACCGGCAGCAGAAGCAATATCTTTGATTGTTGCCATAAGCGGCCCCCTTGTTAAAAAATTTCTGATTCTTCTATTATAACAGAGGAGTAAAAAAATGGAAAGTGAAAGAATTATGTAGAACTGTACAAAAATTCACTAGTAAATTTATTAAAATATTTAGTAAATATATATTGCAAATTTACTAAATATATTTTATAATACAATTATCAAAGCAGAATCGAAAATGTATTTGGAGGAAATGAAGATGAAACAGCTTACAAAACTTATGGAAGAAATGAAACAGGGTGTGTACCGTGATACATTAAAAGATATTTATATTGATGAAAGTGTGATTGCACATCAGGAAGAACGCTATGTAAAAGCGATGGCAGAGTATCAGAAATTGTATGGGAACAGAGAAGTAGAAGTATACAGCGCACCGGGACGAAGTGAAGTTGGTGGAAATCATACAGATCATCAGCACGGAATGGTGCTTGCAACCTCTATTAATCTGGATGCGATCGCAATTGTAAATAAAAATGAAGATATGACCGTCCGTGTGGTATCTGAAGGATATGATATGATCATTATCGATGCGAATGATGTAGAAAAGGTTGACAAAGAAGAAGGGACATCTATCGGACTGATCCGTGGCGTACTTGCAGGACTGAAAGAACGCGGATACAAGATTGGTGGATTCAATGCTTATGTGACAAGTGATGTGCTGATCGGAGCAGGACTTTCCTCGTCTGCTGCATTTGAAACAATCATTGGAACCATTGTTTCCGGACTTTACAACGATATGCAGATCAGCATGGTAGAGATTGCACAGATTGGTCAGTATTCTGAAAATGTTTACTTTGGAAAGCCAAGTGGTCTGATGGACCAGACAGCCTGCGCGGTTGGTGGACTGATCCACATTGATTTCAAAGATCCAAAGGCTCCGGTTGTAGAAAAAGTAGATGTAGATTTTGAAAATCATGCATGCAGTCTGTGCATCGTAGATACCAAAGGTTCTCATCAGGATCTGACACCGGATTATGCACAGATTCCGGCGGATATGAAAGCTATTGCAACATATTTTGGAAAAGAAGTTCTCCGTGACGTAGATGAAAAAGAATTTTTTGCAGCGATCCCGGCACTCCGCGAGAAGCTTGGAGACCGTCCGGTGCTTCGGGCTATGCATTTCTTCGGTGATAATGCGAGAGTTGCAGCACAGGTTGCATCCCTTCGCGAAGGAAGATTTGAAGATTTCCTTAATATGATCAAAGCATCCGGAGATTCCTCTTTCAAATATCTTCAGAATGTATATACTAACCGTGACGTGCAGAACCAGGCAGTATCCATTGCCCTTGCAGTCAGCGAAAATGTACTCGGAAACCATGGAGTATGCCGTGTGCATGGAGGCGGATTTGCCGGAACCATTCAGGCATTTGTGAAGAATGATTTTGTAGAAGAGTACAGAAAAGCATTGGATGCAGTATTTGGAGAAGGATCCTGCCACGTATTAAAGGTTCGTAAATATGGCGGAATGAAAGTAATCGCGTAAACGAAAATATGCTAGCTGTCAAGGTTAGACATAAATACAGATTTTAGTTTGCTATCTGAATAAATAAAGGATTCGGTGTAAAAATGTGCCGCATTGAAAATGGATGGATAAAGGATGAGCAAAAAGATTTGGAGGAAGAAAAATGATCGATCAGGCAATTACAGAATTGGTTCAGTATGGATTAGATACGGGGCTTGTAGCACCGGAAGATAAAATATTTGTTACCAATCAGATTTTAGAGGCACTTGGGCTGGAGTCTTACGAGGAGATACCAGGAAGCAGGGGTGCAGAGGAGCTGGAACAGATTCTGAAGGAGATTACAGATTATGCAGTGGAAAAAGAACTGATTGCAGATTCAATCGTGTACCGGGATCTGTTTGATACAAAAATCATGGGAAAACTGGTCCCGTTACCGAGCATGGTAAGCCATAAATTCTATGAACTGTATCAGGAAGGACCGAAAAAGGCGACCGATTATTTTTACAAGCTTAGTCAGGACAGCGATTATATCCGAAGATACCGGATTAAAAAGGATCAGAAATGGATCACAGAGACACCATATGGGGAGATGGAGATCACCATCAATCTGTCCAAACCGGAAAAAGATCCGAAAGCGATCGCGGCAGCAAAAAATGCCGCGCAGAGCGGTTATCCGAAATGCCAGCTGTGTAAGGAAAATGAAGGCTACGCCGGTCGCGTCAATCATCCGGCAAGACAGAATCACCGGATCATTCCGATCAGGATCGATGGAAAAGACTGGGGATTTCAGTATTCACCGTATGTGTATTACAATGAACACTGCATCGTTTTCAACGGAGAGCATGTGCCGATGAAAATTGAGCGTGCAACCTTTGCAAAGCTGTTGGATTTTGTCAGCCAGTTTCCACACTATTTTGTTGGTTCCAATGCAGATCTTCCGATCGTAGGAGGATCGATCCTAAGCCATGATCATTTCCAGGGTGGAAATCATGAATTTGCAATGGCAAAAGCTCCGGTTATTAAAGAATATGTGATTCCGGGGTATGAAGATGTGCGCGCCGGAATGGTAAAATGGCCAATGTCTGTTATACGTCTGCAGGGCAAAGACAAAGAACGTCTGATCAGCGCAGCTGACCACATTTTAATGTGTTGGAGATCTTATACAGACGAAGCAGCATTTATCTTTGCCGAGACGAACGGAGAACCGCACAACACGATCACTCCGATCGCCAGAATCAGGGATGGGTATTTTGAGCTGGATCTTGTTCTCAGAAATAATATTACGACAGAAGAACATCCGCTTGGCGTTTACCATCCGCATGCAAAATTACATCACATCAAGAAAGAGAATATTGGTCTGATCGAGGTGATGGGACTTGCAGTGCTGCCGTCAAGACTGAAAAGTGAGATGGAACAGCTTGCAGATGCAATCCTTGAAGGAAAGGACATCCGCAGCAATGAAGTGCTTGAAAAGCATGCAGACTGGGTAGAAGAATTCCTTCCAAAATATACAGACATTACGAAAGAAAATATCATGGACATTCTCCATGAGGAAATCGGACAGGTGTTTAACCAGGTGCTGGAAGATGCCGGTGTTTATAAGCAGACAGAAGAAGGCAGGGCAGCATTTGAGCGGTTTGTTGGAAGCCTGTAATATAGAGCAAAAAAAGAATATAAAAGGATAAAAAAGGACTAAAACTCGGGTGTCGGACCGAACTTCAATTGTTCGGGGGAACTACCTGAGTTTTAGTCCTGATTTATTATATATCAGCACAAATGTACCGATAAGATAAATTCTTAGTCATCCTGTTCTTCCGTATTCAGATCCAGGATTGCCTGTCTTTTCGCAGCAGTTGCGTCAGACGCAAGATATTCATCGTAAGTTGTGATCTTGTCGATCATCTTTCCGCCCGGAAGGATTTCCATAATACGGTTTGCTGTCGTTTCAACGATCTGGTGGTCTCTTGAAGAGAACAGAAGTACGCCAGGGAACTTCTTCATTCCATTGTTGAGCGCAGTGATGGATTCCATATCTAGGTGGTCAGTAGGCTCGTCGAGGATCAGTACGTTGGCACCGGAGATCATCATCTTGGATAACAGACAGCGTACCTTTTCCCCGCCGGAAAGAACTTTAACCTTCTTTACACCGTCGTCGCCGGCGAAAAGCATTCTTCCAAGGAAACCACGTACATAGGTAACATCCTTTTCTTCCGAATACTGAGTCAGCCATTCTACGATGGTATCGTCATTGTCAAATTCTTTTCCGCTGTCTTTCGGGAAATATGCCTGTGTAGTGGTGATTCCCCATTTATAAGTACCTTCATCCGGCTCCATTTCTCCGATCAGGATCTGGAAGAGAACAGTTTTGGCAAATTCATTTCCACCGACAAATGCAACTTTGTCGTCCCGGTTCAGTGTGAAGGAAAGATTGTCCAGGATTTTTTCCCCGTTGATGGTTTTGGATAAGCCTTCGACCATCAGAACTTCATTACCGATCTCGCGGTTCGGTTTGAAATCGATGTAAGGGTATTTACGGCTGGATGGGCGGATCTCATCAAGCTGGATCTTTTCCAGGGCGCGCTTACGGGAAGTTGCCTGACGGGACTTGGACGCATTGGCGCTGAACCGGGAAATAAAGTCCTGTAACTCCTTGATCTTTTCTTCTTTTTTCTTGTTGGCTTCTTTCATCTGACGGATCAGCAGCTGGCTGGATTCGTACCAGAAGTCGTAATTACCGGCGTAGAGCTGGATCTTACCGTAATCGATATCGGCAATCTGTGTGCAGACCTTATTCAGGAAATAACGGTCATGGGAAACAACAATAACGGTATTGTCAAAGTTGATCAGGAATTCTTCCAGCCATGCGATCGCATCCAGATCCAGGTGGTTGGTAGGCTCATCCAGAAGAAGAATATCCGGATTACCAAAAAGTGCCTGTGCAAGAAGGACTTTGACCTTCTGTGCACCGGTCAGCTCGCTCATCATATTGTAGTGAAGCTCTGTCTCAATTCCAAGTCCGTTCAGAAGAGATGCGGCATCAGATTCTGCTTCCCATCCGTTCAGGGTTGCAAATTCTGCTTCCAGTTCACTTGCCTTGATCCCGTCCTCGTCTGTGAAATCTTCTTTGGCATAGATCACTTCTTTTTCCTTCATGATCTCGTAAAGACGGGCATTTCCCATGATTACAGTATCAAGAACCGGATACTGGTCGTATTTGAAGTGGTCCTGCTGTAAGAAAGAAAGACGCTCACCTGGTGTGAGGATGACTTCTCCGCTGGTCGGCTCAAGCTGCCCGGAAAGGATCTTAAGAAATGTAGATTTTCCGGCCCCGTTCGCTCCGATCAGACCGTAGCAGTTGCCTTCTGTAAATTTGATATTTACATCTTCAAACAAGGCTTTCTTCCCTACGCGGAGGGTGATATTACTTGTACTAATCATAAAAATTCTCCTTATTCAAATAGAATTATCGTTTCAATTTTTGCATTACGTTCATTATGGTAACATGACTGCACAATTTTCGCAAGAGAATAAGCATTAACATAAGGAAGAATTTGTGGTATACTTATAAATCATACACGAAATATACAGCATGGTAGGACGAAAGGAGCGAGTGTTTTGACAGAAGCAGGACTGGTGTTGGAAGGCGGTGCAACAAGAGGTGTATTTACTTCCGGCGCATTGGATTATTTGATGGAAAAAGATCTGTATTTTTCATACGTGGTCGGTGTATCGGCAGGTTCTTGTAACGCAGTCGATTATGTCTCAAAGCAGATTGGCAGGACGAGGGACTGTATGATCCACAGAGGAAAGGAATACAGCTATTATTACGGACTTAAAGATTTTGTAAAAGAAAGAAGTCTTCTGGATATGGATATGGTATTCAATAAATATCCGAATGAACTCTTTCCGTTTGATTTTGATACTTATTTTTCAAATGATATGACCTGTGAGATTGTGACAACCAATTGTCTTACGGGAAATGCCGAATATATGACCGAAGAGAGCGACAGAGACCGGCTGATGAAGATCTGCCGCGCCAGCAGCAGTATGCCCTTGGTATGTCCAATTGTAAATGTAGACGGGATTCCGTATCTGGATGGTGGACTTGCCGATTCCATTCCGGTAAAGCATGTGCAGGAAAAGGGACTGAAAAAAATAGTTCTCATTTTGACGAGACCGGAAGGCTACCGCAAAAAACCAACTTCCAAAGCGGTCGGCAAGTTATACCGGAAGATGTACAGCAAATATCCGGCACTTGTCCGCACCTGTATCCGAAGACCGGTGATGTATAACCGGACAGAAGAATACATAGAAAAGCTGGAAAAAGAAGGAAATATCTTCGTCCTTCGCCCGGAAATGAAGCCGGTATCCAGACTGGAAAAAGATTATGATAAGCTGATGACTTTCTACGATCATGGCTATGAAATGATGAAAAGAGAGCTTCCGAGACTCGAAGCTTATCTGGAAAAGTAAGGAGGTGTGCATATGCATCTGTACGAACATCAGATTGCGACAAACGCATCGCAGCAAATGACAAAGGTAACAGAAATGGTAAGGGAAGACATCGAAAGAAGCGGTGTAAGAGAAGGGATTGCTGTGATCTTCTCACCACATACGACAGCCGGATTTACGATCAATGAGAATGCAGATCCGGATGTGGTGCATGATATGTTGTGTAGCTTTGAAAAAGTATTTCCGGCAGAACAGTTCTTCTATCAGCATGCAGAGGGAAATTCGCATGCACATATGAAGACGACGGTGGTCGGACCGTCACAGACGCTGATCATCCATGATGGAGAGATCGTCTTTGGCATCTGGCAAGATCTGTATTTCTGCGAGTTTGACGGACCAAGAAACCGTACCTTTTATGTGAAGATCATCGAAGGATAGATTAACGGAGTTGTACATCCGTCAGGGTGAATGCATGCGAAGGACAGGCAGGAGCTGCTGATTCTACACCAGTGAGAGTCAGCGTAGTTCCGTCTGTCTTTTTTTCTTTTCCAGCTGTGAGAATGGTACCGGCAAGAAGCTGCGGCATATGCCGGAGAAAACTATTTGCAGTCAGCTGAATCTGTATCAGTTGGTCTTCGCGGTTAATTTTGATCGTTTCTACAGTGCGCACTGTACTTTTTCTGGTACGTCCGTTTGAAAATGCGGCAAAGTCATGCGTACCGATAAGAAGTTGCGCTGCCTGCTGCATGGATTTCAGGTCAAGAGACCCGGTTACAACATAGGTGTACGGACGGGAAAATAATGCTGCGGCAGGATCTGTGGCGATCCGGCAGGTATAGGTACAGCTTTTTACCGCGAGAGAAGCCACAAAACGTTCATCTGCGATTTCCAGCGAGGTGACTGCAATATCCGCCGGAAGCGCTGCGTTTAATTTCATTTTTAACAGTTCTGTATTGTCTGAAAAAGATTCTTTTTCTAATTGAAAACTTACAATCTGGTGTGCTGCGTGAACACCCGGTTCCGTCTTTACGGCAGCAAAAAGCTGTGTGGACTGTCCGGTTACATCCCTGATCGCCAGAGTAAGCTTTGATTCGATACTGGCGCTTTTTTTCTTTGTGGAAAAGCCCGGATAGCGGGTTCCGTCGTATTCTATGGTAAGTTTGATCGTTGTCATAAGCTCCTCCTGAAGTGCATTTCTGCCGTTCATTATAGCATTGATTGTCGGGCAAGGCAATTTTTATTGCCTTCCGGACCTTGGTGGTTGTTTCCCTGCCTGTATTGTCCGGATCATCTGCACCATCTGGTCGATCTGTGCCTGCTCCTGTTTGCTTTTCCCTTCTTTGATCACTGATAGGATCAGCGAAATCTCATCAGGGGTAAACTGGATTCCCCGTTTATTCGCGCCGGTGATCAGCGACATCATCACCGGGACCAGTGCTTTCCCGTTTTTGCCGCCGGCTTTCAACGCTGCTGTCCGGATCAGCTCCTGTTTCAGCGGATCCAGATTCGCAAGATCCGGATGCTCCATCCATTCGTTCATTTTCATCCATCCTTTCTGTCTGAAATCCACTCATCATATCCGTCATATCCTGTGCTGCCTGAAATTCATTCATCATATCTGCCATATTTGCAGGATCTCCAAAGTCCATCTCTTTCATCATTTCCATCATTTGCCATATTCCGGAAAAGGAATCGAACATTTCTCTTTTTTCAGGAGAAAGATAGGGTACAACTGCTTCAAACATGCTGCCCGGATCTTTCTCCTGCTTTCGTAGCCGCCCTCTGCGATTATGATAATAAGGAGGTTGGAAACAGTAAAAGGCATTCATAAGTTCCGTAAGTTTCACATAAATGCCAGCTATACGCTGAACGTGATCGGGCAGATAGGGAAGAATGATTTTGACAAGCTGCAGAAAATCATTCGTGAGAGACTCGTCAAATGGCGTCATGACAAGGGGCGGTTTCTTTTCCATATGTCCTCCACGGTTCAGCGTTATAAATATATATGTAAAGAAGACGGAAAATATGAGATCCACATATAATAAAGCAAAGGAAGAACTAATGGAAGGATTTTGTTAAATGAGCAGCCGGATTATTATTGATGGGAATGCGATCTATGAAGTGGATGAAGAATGTTTGCGAAAGAAAAAGGAAAAGGAGCAGGAAGAGGAACACGAAAAGCAACAGGAGAAGCGCAAAAACAAAACATAAAGAAGGCGGGGATATAATTTGCCCCGCCTCTGGTCTGTCTGAACGAATAAGATCTGAGTTTCGTAACTAGCAGCCGCATCCGCCGTTGCCACAGCCGTTTCCACATCCGCATCCGTTACCGAATCCGTTACCGAATCCACCACAGCAGCAGAGAAGAAGGATGATCCACAGGCAGCTGTCATTTCCACATCCACATCCGTCGCCATTGCGTCCCCATCCGCCACAGCAGCAGAGGAGAAGAATGATCCATACGCAGGAAGACATTCCGCAGCCACATCCACAGTTATCCATAGAATTTCCACATCCGCAGTTTGTTGCACTTAATTCACTCATATTTGATAGCCTCCAGTAAGGTTTCTTTACACTTCATCATATGTAAGGAGGCATGTCAGTGTTTCAAAAAAGTTCCGAAGAAATTGGCATCTGATTTCAGAAAGAATATTCTAATAGAAAAAGGATATTTTAAATATGAAAGATTTGAAACGGAAAATCCACTACTGGTGTTCGGATACAATGCAAAACAAAATCACTGGAAAGGGCGTCGTTTGTGCCGTTCTGGATACAGGGATCACACAGCACCCGGATCTTGCCGGCCGCATCGTGGGATGGAAGGACTGTGTACAGGGGAAGAAAACCATATATGATGACAACGGACACGGAACCCATGTGGCAGGAATTCTTGCCGGAAATGGAAAAAGCGGAAGAGACCTGTACAGCGGAATGGCACCGGAGGCGCAGATCTTTGCTGTCAAGGTGCTGAATCAGAGAGGTGGTGGAAAAATCCGGGATGTGATAAACGGAATCCGGTACGTGTTGTTAAAACAAAAGGAAATGAAGATCCGGATCGTCAATATTTCGATTGGAACTCTTCCTCATAAGAAGGATCCGGAAGATGAATTGTTGCTGTTCTGGGTAGAACGGCTCTGGGATGCCGGTCTGGTAGTCGTGACGGCGGCAGGAAACAAAGGGCCAAAGGAAGGGAGCGTAACGATACCTGGAAACAGCCGGAAGGTGATCACAGTTGGGGCGGATGAAGAACTGGGAAAGAAGTATTCCGGCTGTGGGCCGACCGGAGATTGTATTAAAAAACCAGATCTTGCCGTGCCGGGGAACCGGATCTATTCCTGCAATTACCTGTATCCGGTGCGGAGTCCTTATGCCTATATTCCGAAAACCGGGACTTCTATGGCAACTCCGGTAGTGTCCGGGGCAGCGGCTCTGGTTTTGCAGAAATACCCGGATATGTGTAATCTGGAACTTAAATACAGACTGTGGAATTCCTGTGAAAAGGGCAGGTATTATGACCAGAGACAGGGACATGGGAACCTGCATGTAGAAAAACTTCTTGAATGTCAAGAAAAAATACTTGACACCAATGAAAATCTGTTATATGATAGCACAGGTGATAAGTGATGGACGAGATTTTAAAGCAGACATTATTATATGATTTTTATGGTGAGCTTTTAACAAAACATCAGAAAGAGATTTATGAACAGGCAGTTCTTGAAGATTATTCGCTCAGCGAGATTGCAAGAGATGCGGGGATCAGCAGACAGGGTGTTCATGATATGATCCGGCGCTGTAACAAGAGTCTGGAGGATTATGAAGCGAAGCTGCATTTGGTGGAGAAGTTCATGTCTGTGAAAAAAAAAGTCCATGAGATCGATCTGCTTCTTGAGAATTATGAAGAACAGGACGAAAAAGAACTGATAAAGAAAGTGAAAAAGCTTTCAGGAGAGATCATAGAGGAGTTATAACATGGCATTTGACAGTTTGACAGAAAAACTTCAGAACGTATTCAAGAATTTAAGAAGCAAGGGACGACTTACAGAAGATGATGTAAAAGCGGCTCTGCGTGAAGTTAAGATGGCTCTTCTGGAGGCAGATGTTAACTTCAAAGTTGTCAAAAATTTTGTAAAAAGTGTGCAGGAGCGTGCAGTCGGACAGGATGTGATGAGCGGACTGAATCCGGGACAGATGGTGATCAAGATCGTGAATGACGAGCTGGTGAATCTGATGGGCTCTGAGACAACGGAGATTAAATTCCAGCCGGGAAGCCAGAAGACGGTCATTATGATGATGGGTCTTCAGGGAGCAGGTAAGACAACGACCACAGCAAAGCTTGCAGGAAAGTTCAAGTTGAAAGGTAAGAAGCCTCTTCTGGTAGCATGTGATGTCTACAGACCTGCAGCTATTAAACAGTTGCAGATCAACGGAGAGAAGCAGGGTGTGGAAGTGTTCTCCATGGGAGATAACCAGAAGCCGGCGAATATCGCTAAAGCAGCACTGGAGCATGCTGAAAAGAATGGCAAC
Source organism: Coprococcus sp. AM11-30B (assembly GCF_027674365.1). Classification (NCBI taxonomy): domain Bacteria; kingdom Bacillati; phylum Bacillota; class Clostridia; order Lachnospirales; family Lachnospiraceae; genus Coprococcus; species Coprococcus sp. AM11-30B. The sequence continues at coordinate 21,719 of NZ_JAQDVB010000021.1, forward strand.
AACGTGATTATTCTGGATACTGCAGGACGTCTTCATATTGATGAAGAGATGATGGAAGAACTGCAGGAGATTAAGAACACGGTCGAGGTTCATCAGAGTATTCTCGTTGTCGATGCAATGACCGGTCAGGACGCCGTGAATGTTGCAGAGAACTTTAATGAGAAGATTGGTATAGATGGAGTAATCGTCACAAAGCTTGACGGCGATACCAGAGGTGGTGCGGCACTTTCAATCAAGGCAGTCACCGGATGCCCGATCCTTTATGTGGGTATGGGTGAGAAATTATCAGATCTGGAGCAGTTTTATCCGGATCGTATGGCTTCCAGAATCCTTGGTATGGGGGATGTACTCAGCCTGATCGAGAAAGCCGGCGAAGAGATCGACGAAGAACAGGCACGTAAGATGACAGAAAAACTCAAAAAGTCGCAGTTTGATTTTGAGGACTATCTGGAAAGTATGAAACAGATGCGCAAGATGGGCGGTCTTGGAAGTATCATGAATATGCTTCCCGGACTTGGCGGCATGGGTGGTCTTGGTAAAGGCAAGATGCCCGATATTGATGCGGATGATGCGGAACAGAAGATGGCAAGAGTCGAAGCAATCATTTATTCCATGACGATCAAGGAACGTCAGAATCCGGACATCATCACTCCGCAGAGAAAGCGAAGAATCGCAGCAGGAGCCGGAGTTGACATTTCGGAAGTTAATAAGATGATGAAGCAGTTCGAGCAGATGCGCAAGATGATGAAGTCTTTCCCGGGAATGATGGGCGGGAAAGGTAAAAAAGGCAAGTTCAAGATGCCTTTCTAAAGGAGATATATTCCGCAGACCATGCGTGATATATAGATAAACTATTATAAATACAAATTGTTTTATGGAGGAAAGTAAAATGGCAGTAAAAATCAGATTAAGAAGAATGGGACAGAAGAAAGCTCCTTTCTATAGAATCGTTGTTTCTGATTCTAGATCACCAAGAGACGGAAAATTCATCGAAGAAATCGGAACATACGATCCAACTCAGGATCCTAGCGTATTCAAAGTAGATGAAGAAGCAGCTAAGAAATGGTTAAACAACGGTGCTCAGCCTACAGAAGTAGTTGGAAAAATCTTTAAGGCAGCAGGTATTGAAAAATAGGTTGCTTCGCGGAGGTGCGAGTGATGAAAAATTTAGTAGAAGTAATTACGAAAGCACTTGTGGACAATCCTGAAGGCGTCGTGGTTACGGAAAAACAGGAAGGCAAGACTACCGTGATCGAAGTACATGTCGCAGATAATGATATGGGAAAGGTGATCGGTAAGCAAGGCCGAATTGCGAAAGCAATCCGTTCCGTTGTAAAGGCAGCCGCGGCCAAAGAAGACAAAAAAGTCGTGGTTGAAATTATGCAATAGCATAAAAATAAAACGCAGGTAAATTTATTTTTATCTGCGTTTTTTATCATACCTTAGTATGCAAGTGAAGCTGCCAATGACAGATTCACTGTATCTGAGGATGGAGAAAAAGTCGCTTTAAAAGACTAAAACAGACTTTTTCGGTGTAAAGTTTATCTTATGCTAAGAAAGGACAAAGTATGCAACAAAATGATTACCTGCAAGTTGGCGTGATCACATCTACCCACGGAATCAAAGGTGAAGTCAAAGTATTTCCGACAACGGATGATCCAAACCGCTTCCGTGCTCTGAAAGATGTGGTTCTTGATACAGGAAAAGAACAGATTCCCCTTGAAATTGAAGGTGTAAAATTTTTTAAGCAGTATGTGATTCTGAAGTTCAAAGGGATCGATAACATAAATGATATTGATAAATACAGAAAGATGCCGCTTCTTGTATCTCGTGAGAATGCCGTGGAACTGGAAGAGGATGAGTATTACATCGCAGATATCATCGGCATGGATGTCTACACTGAGGACGGTGAAAAATTCGGTGTCCTGGAAGATATTATGGAAACCGGTGCGAATGATGTCTATGTGGTATCGACAGAGGCGCACACAGAGGTGCTTCTTCCGGCAATCCATGACTGTATTCTGGATGTAGATACTGAGAATAGGAAAATGACTGTTCATCTGATGGACGGACTGATTTAAGCGACAGAATAGTAGGAGAACAATATGAGATTTGATATCATGACGCTTTTTCCGGAGATGGTGATGAACGGTCTGGAAACCAGTATTATCGGAAGAGCCGTGAAGAATAAAATTCTTGAGATTGAAGCCTGGAATATCCGGGACTACGCATTTAACAAGCACAGCAGTGTGGATGATTATCCGTATGGCGGCGGCGCAGGAATGCTGATGCAGGCAGAGCCGGTTTACCAGACCTATCTTGCCATTCAGGAAAAAGCAGCCCTCCCGGAAGGAAAGAGACCACGTGTGATTTATCTTTCCCCGCAGGGGAGGCCGTTTAACCAGAAGATGGCAGAAGATTTTGCGAAAGAAGACGAACTGGTGCTTTTGTGCGGACATTACGAAGGAATCGATGAACGTGTGCTGGAGGAGATCGTAACGGATTATGTGTCAGCCGGCGATTATGTACTGACAGGCGGTGAACTTCCGGCAATGATGATCGTGGATGCGGTATCCCGCCTGATCCCGGGTGTTCTGCATAATGATGTATCTGCCGAATTTGAGAGTTTTCAGGACAATCTCCTGGAATATCCGCAGTATTCCAGACCGGAGATCTGGCACGACAGGCAGGTTCCACCAATCCTTTTATCCGGTCATCATGCCAATGTCGAGAAATGGCGCAGAGAGCAGTCAGTGATCCGTACTGCAAAATGGCGTCCGGACCTTCTGGAAGACGCAGAGCTTACCATGAAAGAAAGAGAACTTGCAGAAGAGATTATAGAAAATCGAGAAAAAGACTTGAAAAATGAAGAATAATGTGTTAATATATAGCACGTTGTGATGAAAACAGAGATGGTCCTCTGATACGATAGAAAAGCGTATTAAGAACGTCAAAATATGAAGGAGGTTCACACATGAACGAAATTATTAAGAACATTGAAGCAGCTCAGTTAAAAGAAAATGCTCCGGAATTCCACGTAGGAGATACTGTAAAAGTTTATGGTAAGATCAAAGAAGGAAACCGTGAGAGAATTCAGGTATTCGAAGGTACTGTATTAAAGAGACAGGGCGGCGGAGCAAGAGAAACATTTACAGTAAGAAAGAGCTCTAACGGAATCGGCGTTGAGAAGACATGGCCGCTTCACTCACCAAACGTTGAAAAAGTAGAAGTTGTTCGTAAAGGTAAAGTAAGACGTGCAAAACTGAACTACTTAAGAGATCGTGTAGGTAAGAGAGCAAAAGTTAAAGAATTAGTAAAATAGTAAATGCTTAAAGAGGGACAAATACGACAGGTACTTGTCCCTTTTGCTAATATAGGATATGATAACAGATGAGACATAGAAAAAGAAAAGAACTCAGATTTGACAGAAAGCATAGAAAACATATCAATTTGAAATGGATTCCCGAAGTATTTGGATGGGTATTCCAAATTGTGCTCGTCTGCCTGTGCGCATTTGTGTTTGTGTGGTATTTCGGGCATCAGATCAGTAATATCGGAGAGTCCATGAACCCGGTGATTCGGAATGGGGATGTGGTTTTGGTAAACCGGATCGTATATGATGCCAGTACACCGAAGCGCGGAGACATTATCGTGTTCAAACCAAAGGGGAATGAGAACCTTCATTCCTATATTAAAAGGATTATCGGACTTCCGGGCGAAAGTGTTGAGATCAGGGATGGAGAGATTTATATCAACAACAGAAAGCTGAATGAAAAGTATGAGACTACTGCAATTGCAGATACAGGTATTGCCAGTGAGAAGATCGTTCTCGGAGGAGATGAGTATTTTGTCCTTGGCGACAACCGGGAGAGCAGTGAAGACAGCCGAATGGCTGATATTGGAAATGTAAAGCGTTCCGAGATTGAAGGGAAAGTATGGTTTATCCTTTCCCCGAAAGACCGTTTCGGACTGCTTGGTAAATAGAAGGAGGAAACTGGATGAATTTTCAATGGTATCCGGGGCATATGACAAAGGCCAAAAGGATGATGCAGGAGAATATCAAACTGATCGATCTTGTGATCGAACTGGTTGATGCAAGAGTTCCGATGAGCAGCCGGAATCCGGACATCGATGAACTTGGAAAGAATAAAGCAAGACTGATCCTGCTCAATAAGGCAGATCTTGCAGATGAGAAGCAGACAGAAGAGTGGATCGGCTATTTCCGCGGAAAAGGATATTCGGCAGTTAAGGTTAATTCCCGTAAAGGCGGTGGGATTAAGTCTATTCAGGGGGTAATCCAGGAAGCATGTAAAGAAAAGACAGAGCGTGACCGTAAGAGAGGGATTCTGAACCGTCCGGTCCGTGCGATGGTAGTCGGAATCCCGAATGTCGGAAAGTCTACTTTTATCAATGCACTTGCCGGAAAAGCCTGTGCAAAGACCGGTAACAAACCGGGTGTGACCAAAGGAAAGCAATGGATCCGTCTAAACAAGAACGTAGAGCTTCTCGATACACCGGGAATTCTCTGGCCGAAGTTTGAGGACCAGCAGGTGGGACTGCGCCTTGCATTTATCGGGTCGATCAAGGATGAGATCATGAATCTGGAAGAGCTTGCGGCGGAGCTGATCAGCTTTATGCAGGATGCTTATCCGGGTGTTCTTGCTGAGAAATATACGATCAACGAAAAGCAGAACAGCTACAGTGTATTGGAAGCAATTGCTGAGAGCCGCCATTGTCTGGTGCGTGGAAATGAATTAGATACCGCAAAAGCAGCTGGTATGCTGCTGGATGATTTCCGAAATGGAAGACTCGGAAGGATCACACTTGAATTTGTAAAGGAGTATACAAATGAGTAAGGGAGACAACAAGGAAGAAGCTCCGGAGCAGGAGCAGAGTATATGGAGATCACTGGGAGGAACTCTTCTGTATCTTCTGGTCATTGTTCTGCTGACATGGGTGATCGTCACCTTTGTCGGACAGCGCACAAAAGTAGACGGTCATTCAATGGAGCCGACACTTTCAGACGGAGATAACCTGATCGTGGATAAGCTCAGCTACCGCTTCCGCGATCCGGAAAGATATGATATTATTGTATTCCCTTACCAGCATGCAGAGAATACCTATTATATCAAACGTATCATTGGACTGCCCGGTGAGACTGTGCAGGTGATCGATGGATATATGTATATTAATGGCAAAAAGCTGGATGAACATTATGGTGCAGAGGTGATGGAAGATCCGGGAATTGCAGCAGAGCCGATTAAACTGGGAGATGATGAATATTTTGTCTTGGGAGATAACCGGAATCACAGCTCGGACAGTCGTGTGGCAAGTGTGGGTGTACTTACCCGTGATATGCTAATCGGGCGTGCCTGGGTAAGAATTTATCCGTTCAACAAAATCGGAGTGATAAAGCATGAGTAAAGAAAGTATCAAAGAGATCGACAGCCGTTTAAAAATGGCAGAGGATGCCGAAAAGGAGCAGCTGATGAAGGTCTATGCGCCGGATGACAGAGCCGGAGTGCAAAAGCTTCTGGAAAAGTACAGAAAGCAGAAGGAAAAGCTGCTTGCCGAAAAAGAGCGCCTTGCGAAAATGCGTCAGTACGAAGAAAAATATGCTGACCATGCGTTTATCTGTGGAATTGACGAGGTGGGAAGGGGACCACTTGCGGGTCCGGTGGTTGCAGGAGCCGTGATCCTGCCCAAAGAGTGCGAGATCCTTTATATAAATGATTCCAAGAAGCTTTCCGCAGCAAAAAGAGATGAGCTTTATGATGAGATCATGGACAAAGCAGTTGCGGTAGGTCTCGGGATGGCTTCCCCTGCAAGGATTGACGAGATCAATATTCTGCAGGCAACTTACGAAGCCATGCGCCAGGCGATAGGCAATTTGAAAGTCAAGCCGGATCTGCTTTTAAATGATGCAGTTACCATTCCGGAGGTTGTGATTCCACAGGTTCCAATCATCAAGGGAGATGCGAAAAGCGTATCCATCGCTGCAGCAAGTATTGTGGCAAAGGTAACAAGAGATCGTCTGATGGAAGAGTATGATAAGGTACTTCCGGGATATGGATTCGCGTCCAACAAAGGTTATGGATCAGCAGAACATATCAAAGCGCTTCAGACGCTTGGACCGACACTGATCCACAGAAGAAGTTTTATCGGACACTTCGTATAAAAATCCGTCAGAACAGGTAGAAGATCAGATCCAAAAGGCGATTGGAGAATGAAAAAAACCGGCGAAGGACCGGTACAAAATATGAAAAAATAGCAGGTGAATTTCTGGAAAAGCAAGGATATCGGATACTGGAGTATAATTTCCGCTGCCGTTATGCGGAGATTGACATTGTTGCAAAAGACGGAGAATATCTGGTCTTTTGTGAGGTGAAATTTCGCAAAACAGGAGGGCTTTCGGCTGCTCTGGAGGCGGTATCTGTGCCCAAACAGATGCGCCTGTCCGGAGCAGCCGTTTATTATCTGATGAAGAACGGCTGCACAGAGATACCATGCCGCTTCGATGTAATAGGAATCGCGGGGAATAAGATTTCTTTGCGGAAAAATGCATTTGAGTACTGCGGAGATTTTGGAATTGTATGAGTTATGATACCGGGGAAAGGCAGATGGCTACCTGCAGATATCACAATACGGGAGAATACAGATGAAAATAGGATTAAAATATAAAAACGAGGAGCATATCTTTGACGAATGCATAAGTGCTGGCGTACCATTTCTCAAATATCCGATCCTTGAAAAGGAAGGGCTTGTAGAACATGGAATTTCGACCAGACTTGGAGGAGTGAGTGAAGGTTTCCTGGGAAGCATGAACCTTAGTTATACCAGAGGGGATGATCCCGCGTATGTGGACGAGAATTACAGAAGAATGGCAGCTGCAATCGGCGTGAAGCCGGAGCATATGGTCTGCACACATCAGACCCATACGACGAACGTACGGATCGTGACAAGAGAAGATGCCGGCAAAGGTGTTACAAGAGAAAAAGATTACACAGATGTAGATGGACTGATCACAAATGTACCGGGGATCTGTCTGGTAACATTTTACGCGGACTGTGTACCGCTTCTGTTTCTGGATCCGGTGAAAAAGGTGGTAGCATCCAGCCATTCCGGCTGGAGAGGCACCGTGAACCGGATGGGACAGGTGACGGTTGAAAAGATGCAGAAAGAATTCAATTGTGATCCAAAGAATATCCTTGCCTGTGTGGGACCGTCCATCTGTCAGGAATGCTATGAAGTCAGTGAAGATGTGATCGATATGTTCCGCGCAAATTTCAGAGAGTCTGAATATGACCGTCTGTTCTATGCCAAGGAGAATGGAAAGTTCCAGCTGGATCTCTGGAAGGCAAATGAACTGGTTCTCACAGATGCAGGGATCAGACCGGAACATATGGCGGTTACTAATGTGTGTACCTGTTGCAACCCGGAGCTTTTATTTTCCCATCGCGCATCCAAAGGAAAGAGGGGGAATCTTGCAGCATTTATTGCACTGAAGGAGGGATAAAACATGCTTTTGACACAGACAGCCGCAGGAAGTGAGGTAGAGGAGACCGTGCAGGATACGGTGGATACAATCACCGGATTTAACAAATTCATTCAGGAGAAAGGTCCGGACCTGATTGCGTTTGGAATCCGGATTCTGATGGCGCTGCTCATATTCATCATCTGCCATAAGGTGATCAACTGGATCCGCAAGATTACGCGGGCATCCATGGAACGCGCCAATTCGGATACCGGTGCAAGACAGTTTGTGGATTCTCTGTTGAAATACGGACTTCATATTCTGCTGTTTCTGGCAATTATCAATTCGCTCGGTGTAGAATCTGCATCGATTGCAGCAACGGTTGCATCGGCAGGCGTGGCAGTTGGTCTTGCCCTGCAGGGAAGTCTTTCCAACCTTGCCGGTGGGATGCTGATTTTATTTTTGAAGCCTTTTGTTGTCGGGGATTATATTATAGAAGACAGCCATGGCAATGAAGGAACGGTCAAAGAGATCCAGATCTTCTACACTAAGCTTGCCACCATTGACAACAAGACGATCATTGTGCCGAATGGAACACTTGCCAACACAAGCCTTACCAATGTGACGGACAAAGATTACCGTCAGCTGGATCTGAAGGTGGATATTACATATGAAGCGGATCTGCGCCTTGCCAAGAAACTGTTGCAGGGACTTGTAAAAAATGATCCGTCCGTCATCCAGAGTATGGAACATAATGTCTTTGTAAATGAGCTTGGGAGCAGTTCAGTGGTGCTTGGTGTCCGTGCCTGGGTAAAAAGTGAAGAGTATTGGCCGACAAGATGGCGGATGCTGGAAAATATCAAGTTGACACTGGATGAAAATCATATTGATATTCCATATCAGCAGATCACTGTCCATCAGGCACATATGGAGTCGGAAAAGTAGAGCTTTGTATCTGAAAAAAGACAGATATAAAAAATGTATCTGGTAAAATACAAGCGGGGAAATTGACAAAATAATCACAAATAAGTATAATATGTTGTCAGGGTTAAAAGACAAAACACCCTATGTTTTGGAATGATGGAGTAGTTTCTGACATCATAAATCAGGAGAACGATAAGATGAGAGTCATAGCAGGGAAAGCCAGAAGAATACCACTTGTGACGGTAAAAGGAATGGAGACACGTCCGACAACCGACAGAACCAAAGAAACCTTATTCAATATGATCGCACACGGACTCTGCGACTGTACATTTCTGGATCTTTTTTCCGGAAGCGGGGCAATCGGGATTGAGGCGATCAGCCGAGGTGTAAAAAAGGCGGTTTTTGTGGAAAACAATCCGAATGCAATCCAGTGCATTATGGAGAATCTGAAAAAGACACAGCTTGAAGACCAGGCGGAAGTAATCCGGGAGGATGTATTTTCGGCACTTCGCAGGCTGGATGGAAGAGAAAAATTCGATTATGTGTTTATGGATCCACCGTACAACCATATGCTGGAAAAAGAGGTGCTTACTTATCTTGCAAAATCAGACTTGCTGGAAAAGGATGCACTGATCATCGTGGAAGCATCTTTGGCGACTGATTTTTCTTATTTGGAGGAACTTGGTTTTTTAATGATCAAACAAAAGAAATACAAGACTAATATGCATGTATTTATATCTGTGGAGGAGTAGACTCATGATAAGAGCGATTTATCCGGGAAGCTTTGACCCGGTAACTTTCGGACATCTGGATATTATTACCCGGAGCAGTAAAATTGTAGACGAACTTATAATCGGAGTATTGATGAATAAAGCAAAAACCCCGTTGTTTTCTGTAGAAGAACGTGTTAAAATGTTAAAGGAAGTGACAAAAGATCTCGATAATGTGAAAGTAGTGCCTTTCGACGGGCTGCTTGTAGAATTTGCAAGACAGCAAAAGGCACGTCTTGTGATTCGCGGACTGCGTGCGATCACAGATTTTGAATATGAGATCCAGATGTCACAGACGAATCATAAGCTTGAACCGGAAGTAGAAACCATGTTCCTTACAACCAATCTCAAGTATTCTTACCTTAGCTCTACAATCGTAAGAGAAGTCGCAGCTTTCGGAGGGGATATTTCCCAGTTCGTGCCGGAGACTGTCGCCAAAAGTATAAAAGAAAAGATGTCACAGTAGGTCTGTGACAAGAAGGAGAGTGCAAAATTATGAGCAGCCGTATTGAGCAGATTATTGAAGAAATTGAAGAGTACATTGACAGCTGTAAGTTTCAGCCATTATCAACTACAAAGATTATCGTGAATAAAGACCAGATCGATGAACTTCTCCGTGAACTTCGTATGAAGACACCTGATGAGATCAAGCGTTATCAGAAGATCATTGCGAACAAGGATGCGATCCTTGCGGATGCACAACAGAAAGCAGAAAGCATGATTGAAGAAGCACATGCACAGACAAGTGAACTGGTAAGCGAGCATGAGATCATGCAGCAGGCATACGCACAGGCAAACGAGATCGTTATGGCAGCAACAGACCAGGCACAGCAGATTCTGGATAATGCGACTAATGATGCCAACGATATTCGTATCGGGGCAGTGCAGTATACAGATGATCTTCTTGCCAATGCTGAAAGCATCATCGGTCATACACTGAACAGTTACACAAGCAAGTATGACAGTCTGGTAACATCCCTTCAGGAATGTTATGATGTTGTCCGTAACAACCGTGCAGAACTGGAAGTTCCGGATAAGTCCTCACGCGGACTGGAAGCAGAATTCGGCGGAGAAGCCGGACAGACGGACCAGGGACAGAGAGAATAAGTTCTTTATCCGAACAATTTCATATAGCAAAAAGCGAACAGGCTGGTTACCATTGCGGTAATCAGCTTTTCTGCTATATAGCGAGGAAAAGACCAGTTCTGGGATCGGATCATGCATTTTGTCTGGAAAAGCGCGCAGACTCCTCCAAAAGAACAGTGCGCCATAACGAGAAGAAACCGCAGTTCAGAAGTAAGGTCCAGCTGACAGAGCATGCGGATTCCCCCGGTCAGTTCCACTCCGGGAAGAAGCAACAATTTCCAGAAGAAATTCTGAAAGGAAAGTTTTTCCATAAAAGAAATGAGCACTGAGAAAACGATCATATATCCGCCGATTTTCGTTATGGAATCACATGCTGACAGAATACTTTTGTCAAGAGCCTCGGAAAAAGGAAGAAATTGTCTGGGATCAGCCTGTTCTCCTACGACCGCAAAAGGATTCCGCGGCAGATACCATCTGCGGAACAAAAAAGAGCAGCACAGTGCGGCAAGGATAGGAAAAAGCAGACAGATCTGCGCCATTTCAGGCTGCTTGAGGCTCTGTACTGCCACATACCCGGTCAGAAACGCAGGACTGACATTGTTACAGAAGGAAAGCAGGTATTCTCCTTCAGCAGAAGAAATTTCCCCTTTATCAGTCAGGTCAGAGCAGGATTTTGCCCCTACTGGAAAGCCACAGAGAAATCCACAGACCACCGAAAAAGAAGCATTTTCAGAAATGCCAAGAAAAGGCTTCAGAATCGGAGAAAGGGTATGGTTGATCAGGGAAATGCTCTCTGTGCGGATCATAAGACCGGTTATAAGAAGAAAAGGAAAGAGCACCGGAAGCACCTGCCTATACCAGAGCAGCAGTCCGTTTGCGGCACCTGTGGCAACAGTTTCCGGGGAAAAAAGCATCAGAAGGAAAAGTCCGATCAGAAAAAACACAGACAGTTTTTTTGTTTTCATCGTGTATACCTGTCGTATTCTTTTGCAATAGTTTATGAAAAAACGCAGACAGATATACCGGGGCACATGTGCATAGAAGAGATTCAGTGTGAATAGAATAAAAGAAAAATGGAGAAATCTTGAAAAAAAGACTGGAACGCAGATCGCTTCTGCTCCTTTTTTTATTGCTGATTTTTTGCGTGGCAGCAAGCATACAGATCGACGAGAAAGCTAAAAAAAACCGATTGAACCTAAAAACAGGAAGCACAGAAGAATTCAGAAAGCTTGGGATGGAGGAGGCGTTTTTCCAGGTTCTTGCGAAGACAGATCATGAAAAAAGAGGAAGACTTTATGCCATTTATTTTCTGGAAAACAGCCTGTTTCCACAGGATGACGAAAAAGAGCTGTTTGAAAAATGGTCGGAAAAAGAAGAGTGGAAATCTTTTGAAAAGATCTGTACAGCTCTTTGGAATGATATCCGCTATTTTCCTGTTCCGGAATCACCGAAACATCCACAGTATCAGGTATCTTTTGTGGACAGCTGGATGGGAGAGCGCACCTACGGAGGAAAAAGGGGACATGAAGGCTGTGATCTGATGGCATCGAAAGATATCCCCGGTCTCTATCCGATTGTGAGTATGACAGATGGGGTAGTATCGGCAAGAGGCTGGCTGGAAAAGGGAGGATACAGGATCGGGATTACCGCACCGTCCGGTGCATATTTCTATTATGCACATCTGGACTCTTATGGAAGTTATCAGGAGGGGGACGAGGTGAAGGCAGGGGATATCATTGGATTTATGGGAAATACCGGATATGGTCCGGAGGGGACGAAAGGGATGTTTGCCACGCATCTGCATCTGGGGATTTATCTGTATCCGGACGGCAAAGAAACCAGCTACAATCCCTATTGGATTTTAAGACTTGCCGGGGAGAAAAAACTTTCCTGTTCTTTCTAACTATGCTATACTTAAATGATATGGAGGACGAAAGAATGATAAATTTACCAAATGAATTTGAAGAGAAGATGAAGGCACTCCTCGGAGATGAATTTGAGGATTATATAAAATGTTATGACGAGCCGAGATATTACGGACTTCGTGTGAATACGGAGAAGATTTCTGTGGAGGATTTTGTGAAGATCTGTCCGTTTGAGATCACACCGATCCCGTGGATCGACAACGGTTTTTACTATGACGGAGAGAAGATATCTCCTGCGAAGCATCCGTATTATTTTGCAGGACTTTATTACCTGCAGGAGCCGAGTGCAATGACACCGGCGAACCGTCTTCCGGTAGAATCGGGGGACCGGGTACTGGATGTCTGTGCCGCACCCGGTGGAAAGGCAACCGAGCTTGGAGCGAAGCTTCAGAACGAAGGTGTTCTGGTCGCAAATGATATCAGCAGCTCCAGAGCAAGAGGACTCTTAAAGAATCTGGAAGTTTTCGGGATCGGCAATATGCTGGTCATGAGTGAAGAACCTGGACGACTGGAACGCTATTTCAGCGGTTATTTTGACAAGATCCTGATCGATGCGCCGTGTTCCGGGGAAGGGATGTTCCGTAAGGATAAGAAGATGGTACGCGCCTGGGAAGAACATGGACCGGAATTTTTCTCGAAGCTGCAGAGAAGCATTATCACCCAGGCGGCAAGAATGTTAAAGCCGGGTGGCATGATGCTGTATTCAACCTGTACGTTTGATCCACTGGAGAATGAGGGGACGATCGAATATCTGCTCGGTGAATATCCGGAATTCGAGATTCAGGAAATCGCAGGATATGAAGGATTTGCACCGGGCAGGCCGGAAGTAACCAAGTCAAAGGGTCCGGATTTTGCTAAGACTGTCCGTATTTTTCCACATCATATGAAAGGGGAGGGACATTACCTCGCACTGCTGAAAAAGAGTGAGGATGCAATCTGCCCGTCTTCCCCGGTCGCAGAACAGAAAGTGAAGAAGATCCCGGCAGAGCTGGAGGAATTCTTCCGTGATGTAAAGTGGGATCTGAAGCCGTGGAGACTGGATATCCATGGAGAGCGCGTGTACTATATGCCGGAGAATCTTCCGGAACTGAAAGGCGCAAGATTTTTAAGAAGCGGACTGCTCCTTGGCGAACTGAAGAAAAAGCGTTTTGAACCGAGCCAGGCACTGGCGATGAACCTGAAAATGGAAGAGTACGCGCATACTTTGAACTTGTCTTCTGATGATAACCGACTGATGCGTTATCTGAAAGGTGAGACAATCGATGTGGAGGATCTGATTCCGGCTAAGGCAAAAGGCTGGCATCTGGTCTGTACAGACGGTTTCCCACTTGGATGGGGAAAAGTCACGAACGGAACTTTGAAGAACAAATATCTGCCTGGATGGAGGAATCAGTCTGCATGATGCGCATAGACAAATATCTTGCCGAGATGGGGCAGGGAACCAGAAGTGAAATCAAAAAACTGATCCGCAGCGGACGTGTTATGGTTGATGGAGAGACGGTGAAAAAACCGGAACTTAAAATCGATGAGACCACACAGAAAGTAAGTCTTGAAGGAAAACAGATTGGATACACTAAAAAAGAGTATTATATGCTCTATAAACCGGCAGGTGTTATTTCCGCAACAAAAGATGACCGGGACAAGACAGTTCTGGATCTGATCACAGATAAAAAAAGAAATGATCTGTTCCCGGTAGGACGTCTGGATAAGGACACGGAAGGACTTCTTCTGATCACCAATGACGGAGAACTGGCACACCGCCTGCTTTCCCCCAAAAAGCATGTGGATAAGGTGTATTATGCGAAAGTACAGGGAAAGGTAGATGAATCTGATGTGAAAGCATTTGCAGATGGAGTGGATATCGGAGACGATACGCCGGCTAAAAGCGCAGATCTTCGAATCCTGAAAAGTGGGGAGGAGTCGGAAATCGAGCTTACGATCACTGAAGGACGTTTCCATCAGGTGAAGCGGATGTTTCATGCAGTCGGCAAAGAGGTAATCTATCTGAAGCGGCTTTCTATGGGAAGCCTTGCTCTGGATAAGACACTTACAAAGGGAGAATACCGGTCACTGACCGAAGAGGAGATAAAAAAATTATGTTAGAGCATACTAAAGCTGTCATTTTTGATCTGGATGGGACTCTGGTAGATTCCATGTGGGTGTGGACAGCGATAGATGAAGATTATATCAGAAAATATCATCTGAATCCGCCGGAAGATTTTCATGAGGCAATGGAAGGGATGAGCTATACCGAGACAGCGCAGTACTTTTTGAAGATTTTTCCGGAGCTTCCGCATACTGTGGAGGAGATCAAAAAAGAATGGTATGATATGTCTGTGGATAAATATACAAAAGAGGTCACACTAAAGCCAGGGGTAAAGGAATTTCTGGAGATGCTGAAAGAGAAAGGGATCCGGACAGGAATCGCAACCAGCAATGACCGGAAACTGGTGGAAGAATTTTTAAAGGCAAGACAGATCACCCATCTTTTCGATACGATCTGTACAAGCTGCGAAGTGAATAAAGGGAAACCGGCACCGGATGTTTATCTGAAGGCAGCTGGGCAGCTGGGTGCAGAGCCTTCTGCCTGCCTGGTATTTGAAGATGTTCCGATGGGAATCCTCGCCGGGAAAAATGCAGGAATGCGTGTGTGCGCGGTGGACGACTGGTTTTCACGCCCACAGGATGCGAAAAAGCGGGAACTTGCCGACTATTTTATTCACAGCTATGAAGACATTACCAATCAGACATACGAGGTATTATAATGAATCATGGATTTTTACCGATCAGCAGGAAAGAGATGGAAGAACGGGGGTGGAATCAGGTAGACTTTGTCTATGTAAGCGGAGATGCCTATGTAGACCACCCGTCTTTTGGACATGCGATCATCACCCGCCTTTTAGAGGCACATGGCTTCCGCGTGGGGATCATTGCACAGCCTGACTGGAAGGATAAAGAAAGTATTACAGAATTTGGAGAGCCGCGGCTTGGATTTATGGTGTCGGCGGGAAATATGGATTCCATGGTCAACCATTATTCTGTATCAAAGAAAAGACGGCAGCAGGATTCTTATACACCGGGCGGAGTGATGGGAAAGAGACCGGATTATGCAGCAGTTGTGTACGGCAATCTGATCCGTCAGACATATAAGAAGACACCAATCATTCTGGGTGGTATCGAGGCGAGTCTTAGAAGACTTGCACATTATGATTACTGGTCCAACCAGCTTAAGCGTTCCATTCTTCTGGATTCGGGTGCAGACCTGGTTTCTTATGGAATGGGCGAACGCTCGATCATTGAGATTGCAGAGGCACTGGATGCCGGACTGGATATCAAGGACATTACTTATATCGATGGAACGGTCTGTAAGGTCAAGAATCTGGACAGTGTGTATGATGCAGAGATTCTGGAACCGTATGAAGAGATGAAAAAAGATAAGCTTCTGTACGCCAAAAGCTTTTACAGACAGTACTGCAACACAGATCCATTTTCCGGAAAGCGGCTGGTTGAGCCCTATTCGGATCATCTGTATGTGGTACAGAACCCTCCGGCAAAACCGCTGACCCGGCAGGAGATGGATGATGTCTACGCACTTCCTTACATGCGGACCTACCATCCATCTTATGAGACGGCAGGTGGAGTTCCGGCAATCCGGGAGATCAAATTCAGTCTGATCAGCAACAGGGGATGTTTTGGAGGCTGCAGTTTTTGTGCACTGACATTCCATCAGGGAAGGATCATTCAGACACGAAGTAAGGAATCACTGATCGCTGAAGCAAAGACATTTCCGGAGGATCCGGAATTCAAAGGATATATTCATGATGTAGGCGGACCGACCGCGAACTTCCGTGCGCCGGCATGTAAGAAACAGTTAAAATACGGGGCATGTACGAACAAACAGTGTCTTTTTCCAAAGCCGTGTAAAAATCTGATCGCAGATCATAAAGAATACTTAAGCATTCTCAGGGATCTCAGAAAGATACCGGGAGTTAAAAAAGTATTTATTCGTTCCGGTATCCGGTTTGACTATCTGCTGGCAGATCCGGATGACACGTTTTTCAAAGAACTGTGTCAGTATCATGTCAGCGGTCAGCTGAAAGTTGCACCGGAGCATGTAGCAGACCCGGTTCTTCAGATGATGGGCAAGCCGGAAAATGCGGTTTATGAACGTTTTACCCACAAATACGAAGAGATCAATAAAAGGCTAGGACTTAAACAGTACCTGGTTCCGTATCTGATGTCGTCCCATCCGGGTTCTACTATGAAAGAAGCGGTAAAGCTTGCCGAATACCTGCGGGATCTCGGTTATATGCCGGAGCAGGTACAGGATTTCTACCCGACACCGTCTACGATTTCCACTTGTATGTATTATACCGGTGTAGATCCGCGGACGATGAAGCCGGTGTATGTGCCGAAGAATCCGCATGAAAAAGCGATGCAGAGAGCACTGATCCAGTACCGGAACCCGAAGAATTATGATCTGGTCATGGAGGCACTGCGAATTGCGGACCGTATGGATCTGGTAGGATTCGATGAAAAATGTCTGATTCGTCCGAGAAAACTGCATTCGGAAAAAATGCAGGAGAAGAATGGATACAGCGGAAGAAACCATGGCGGAACTCATGGCGGCACGGACCGAAAGAGCAAAAACCCGAATGGAAATAACAAAAATCCAGGAAAGCCAAACGGAAATTATAAAAATTCAAATGCAGGGCATAAGAATACAAAGCCTGCATTTACAGGAAACGACAGAGGTGAGTCCTCGTCAAGACCGCAGAAAAAGAAATCCATCCGTAATGTACACAAACGGAAGTAGTCACAGGAGAAAGGAGAACCGCTTATGAAGATTGCGATTGTTACCGGGGCATCCTCCGGCATGGGAAAAGAATTTGTCAGACAGATTGAACGTTTTTACAGGGAACTGGACGAAATCTGGGTGATTGCCCGCAGTGAAAAGAAGCTGGAAGAGATCAAGAAAAGCCACAAGACCTATATCCGGATCTTTGCAGGGGACATGGAAGAGGATCTGGTATACAAGCAGGTGAAAAACCGGCTGGAGAATCAGAATCCTGATATCCGTATGCTGGTCAATGCAGCAGGATTCGGAAAGACCGGGACAGTAGAGGAGATTGCAAAGGAAGACAAGAAACTTCAGCTCCGCATGATCGACCTGAACTGCCGGGGACTGACCGAGATGACCTGTACCTGTCTGCCCTGGATGCATAAAGGAACCAGGATCATCAACCTGGCAAGCGCAGCAGCTTTTTGCCCGCAGGCAAAATTCGCAGTTTATGCAGCGACAAAGTCGTATGTACTAAGCTTTTCAAGAAGCCTTGCAGCTGAACTTAAGGAAAAAGGAATCTTCGTCACAGCGGTCTGCCCGGGACCTGTGGACACCCCGTTTTTTGAAGTGTCAGGGAAGTTGCCCGGTGGCATGAAAGAGGCTGTGATGGCAGATCCGGTACAGGTTGTAAAGCAGGCGCTCATTGATGCCAAATACAAAAAAGAGGTTTCTGTATATGGCACGGCAATGAAAGGGGCAGAAGCTGCAACCAAAGTACTTCCGCATGGAATGATCTTAAAAGCCATGTCAATGATGGAGAAAATAACAAAGGAGTAAGCGAAAGACAAGATGAAGATACAAAAAGGAGATGCAGGTTATCTGCGCAGAAGAAAACGATTATTGATACTAGAAGCTGTTGTCTCTTTTGGACTGGTTGCCGCACTGATAATCGCCGGTTATGTAACAACAAAGACAAAGCTCAATCTGCTCACTGTAGTAGCGGTACTCGGATGTCTTCCGGCAAGCCGGATCCTGGTCAATCTGATCATGGTCATGCCGCATGATTCCATCGATGAGGCAACTGAGCTTGAAATCTCGGCTGTCACCGAAGAACTTACCGTTGCATACGATCTTGTGATCACCAGTGAGAAAAAGGCAATGCCGGTAGCAGCTGTTGCAATTTACAACAATACGATCTGTGGCTATGTGCCGGTGAAAAAAGTGGATGTGGACTATGCCGCAAAGCATATCAAATCCATTATGAAGCAGAACCAGTTCGACAAGGTGGTGGTCAAGCTTTTCCATGATTACAAAGCATTTCTGACCCGCGCCGAGGGAATGAACAACATTGCTTCTGTAGAACAGCAGGATACAAGAAAACACGAAGAGATGATCAAAGGACTCCTCCTGGACATTTCACTGTAAAAGGCAGGAGGAATTAAAAGCATGCAGAAAATAACCGTTTCGGCAAATGAAGCAGGACAGCGTCTGGACAAGCTTCTTGGAAAATATTTAAGTAATGCGCCGATGAGCTTTGTTTACAAGATGCTGCGGAAAAAGAACATCAAGTTAAACGGGAAAAAAGCGCAGGGAAATGAAAAACTGACAAAAGGAGACCTGGTTGAAGTATTTCTCTCAGATGATACCTGGCAGAAATTCGCAGGAGCACCGGGAGCAGAAAAGCAGCTTCCGGCAGATCTTGCACGGGCAATGAAAAGCAGCATCCGGCTGTCGGTAATCTATGAGGATCCGGATATTCTGATCCTGAACAAACCATCAGGCATGCTTTCTCAGAAAGCAGCACCGTCTGACCTTTCCCTGAATGAATATATGATCGCTTATCTGCTGAAAAAAGGCGATCTGAAACTAGCTGAGCTTGCTACTTTCCGCCCATCTGTCTGTAACCGCCTGGACCGGAATACCAGTGGTCTTGTAACCGCAGGGAAAAGCCTTGCGGGATTACAGCAGCTCAGCGAGATTTTAAGAGACAGGACCGTGAAAAAATATTATCTCACGATCGTGGATGGGGTGATAAAAGACCGTCAGAAGATCGAAGGATATCTTCTGAAAAATGAGATGACCAATCAGGTGAAAATTCTGAAAGAAGCAAAAGGCGAGGCAAAGCCGATAGCCACAGAGTATATTCCGCTTGCGGATAATGGTCAGCAGACGATTCTGAAGGTGCATCTGATCACGGGACGGACCCATCAGATCCGTGCACATCTGTCTTCGACCGGTCATCCGATCATCGGGGATAGCAAGTATGGTAATCCAAAGGTCAATTCTATTTTCCGGAAAAAATATGCGTTAAAATATCAACTTTTACATGCATGGAAAATGCAGTTCCCGAAAAGAGAGGATGCGCTTGCAAAGGTATCGGAAAAGGAGCTTACCGCGCCTCTTCCGGAAGGATTTACAACCATCATAAAAGGAGAAGGATTAGAATGGGAACCTGGAATTCAAGAGGGCTAAGAGGTTCAACCCTGGAGGATTTTATTAACCGGACGAATGAACGCTATCAGCAGCAGGGACTGGCGCTCATTCAGAAAATCCCGACACCGATCACTCCGGTACGAATGGACAAAGATCACCGCCAGATCACGCTGGCCTATTTTGACCAGCGCAGTACGGTCGATTATATTGGAGCAGTACAGGGAATTCCCGTATGTTTTGACGCAAAAGAGTGCAGTATGGATACCTTTCCACTACACAATATCCATGAACACCAGATGAACTTTATGCGGGATTTTGAAAAACAGGATGGAATTTCCTTTTTTCTTATCTATTACAGTACAAAAAACCTGCTTTATTACATGCGTTTTGAAGAAATAGAAGTGTTTTGGGAGCGGATGAAGCAGGGCGGACGGAAAAGCGTACGCTTTGAAGAACTGGATGAGGAATATTTTATGCAGCTAAGGCAGGGCGTATTCGTTCCGTATCTGGAGATGCTCCAGAAGGATCTGGATCACCGGGAAGAAAGATAAGAAGCATGGAAAAGAGATTAGCAGGATAGAACTTCTGAGTATGCAGGCTTGACAAGCCGCGTCAAAGTTCGTATAATACAACAAGGTCACGTTTTAATATGGTAACATACTAAAGTGACGAATAAACAAAAAAGAGGAGTTACAATCTATGAAGCAGTTATTACATACACCCGAAGGGGTCCGAGACATTTATCACGAAGAATGCGCCAAAAAGCTGGCACTTCAGAACCGACTTCATAAGACTCTGCATTTGTACGGATATCATGATATCCAGACTCCTATGTATGAATATTTTGATGTATTCAGAAAAGAGATCGGAACCATTCCTTCAAGGGAATTATATAAATTTTTTGACAGAGACGGCAACACACTGGTGTTAAGACCGGATATCACTCCGCAGATCGCACGTGCGACGGCAACTTTGTTTAAGGATGATGAGCTCCCGGCAAGGCTTTGCTATATGGGGAATACATTTATCAATCATTCCAGTTATCAGGGACGATTAAAGGAAAGTACCCAGATGGGCGCGGAGATGATCGGACTGGATGCGGCGGATGCTGATGCGGAGATGCTGGCACTTGTCATTGACTGTCTGAAGAATGCCGGACTGGAAGAATTTCAGATCAGTATAGGAAATGTAGACTTTTTCCAGAGTCTGATCGAGGAATCCGAGATTGATGATGAGACAGAAGAACGTCTGCGTGAGTTGATTAACAACCGGAACTTTTTCGGTGCAGACGAACTTTTAGAAGAGGCTGATGCAAAACCGGTGTCAAGAAAAGCATTTTCTGCACTTTCAGAGATGGTCGGTGGTGTGGAGATCCTGGAGGAGGCGAAAAAGGTAGCGCCAAGCAAAAAAGCGATGAAAGCAATCCGGCGTCTCGAAAAAATATACGCGATCTTATCTGTCTACAAAATGGAACAGTACATTACGTTTGATCTGAGCATGAGCGGAATTTACGGATATTATACCGGTATTATCTTCCGGGGATACACTTTTGGAACCGGGGATGCCATTGTAAAAGGCGGACGTTATGACCACCTGGTTGAAAAGTTTGGAAAAGCAGAGCCGGCGATCGGTTTTGCGATCGTAGTAGATGAACTGATGAGCGCACTTTCCCGCCAGAAGATCCAGATCTCAAGTGGCGAGAAGAGTTCCCTGATCTTATATGATAAAGAACGGTTGAAGGATGCAATCCAGCTTGCCATGGAATTCAGAGGAAAGGACAAGAATACCCAGATCCTTCAGAAAGCATCGGATAAGTCGCTGGAATTCTATGTGGATTATGGAAAACGCAGTCTTGCAGGAAGCATGCTGTATCTTCGCAGCAAAGGAGATGTGCAGATGGTGAACCTGATGACCGGCGAAGAGAAAATTGTAGGGTAGGGGTGAGACGATGAAAGACACAAGATATTTGACATTTGCGCTCTGTAAGGGGCGGCTCGCAAAACAGACACTGGAGCTTCTGGAAGAATTGGGGATCACCTGTGAGGAAATGAAAGATAAAGATTCCAGAAAGCTGATTTTTGTGAATGAAGAATTAAAACTCAAATTTTTCTTATCGAAGGGACCGGATGTACCGACCTATGTAGAATATGGTGCGGCGGACATCGGCGTGGTCGGAAAAGACACGATTCTGGAAGCGGGAAAGAAGGTACATGAGGTACTGGATCTTGGTTTTGGTAAATGCAGGATGTGCGTATGCGGACCGGCAGATGCGAAAAAATATCTGGAGAATCACGAACTGATCCGTGTGGCAACAAAATATCCGAATATTGCAAAGGATTATTTTTATAATACCAGACACCAGACGGTAGAGATTATCAAATTGAACGGTTCGATTGAACTTGCACCGATCGTTGGCCTTTCAGAGGTGATCGTGGATATCGTGGAAACCGGATCCACCCTGAAGGAGAACGGACTTGTAGTTCTCGATGAGGTTTGCCCGTTATCAGCGCGTATGATCGTAAACCCGGTCAGCATGCGTCTGGAAAATGACAGGATCAAGGAACTTCTTTATAAACTCAGAAGTATATTAAAAAGGGAGGCTTAATGCACATGAGAATACAAAAGCTGAACAGCGATACAAAGAAAAATCTGCTGGAAGATCTGCTGAAAAGAAGTCCGAACAATTATGGACAGTATGAGGCAAGCGTAAAAGAAATTTTAGATAAAGTAAAAGAAGAAAAAGATGCGGCAGTTTTTGCATACACTGCCAAATTTGATGGGGCAGAGCTTACTGCAGATACGATTGAAGTCACAGATGCAGAAATTGAAGAAGCATATGCGCAGGTTGATGATACACTTCTTACAGTCATCCGCAAAGCAAAAGACAATATCGAAAGTTATCATGCAAAACAGCGTCAGAACAGCTGGTTTGACAGTAAACCGGACGGAACCATTCTTGGGCAGAAGATCACTCCGCTTCACAGAGTCGGCGTGTATGTGCCGGGAGGAAAGGCAGTTTATCCGTCTTCGGTACTGATGAATGTGATGCCGGCAAAGGTTGCCGGTGTGGATGAGATCATCATGGTAACGCCTCCTGGAAAAAATGGAAAAGTAAGTCCGAATACACTGGTTGCAGCCAAAGAAGCCGGTGTGGATAAGATCTACAAGGTCGGCGGTGCACAAGCAATTGCAGCCCTTGCATACGGAACAGAGAGTATCCCGAAGGTTGACAAGATCGTAGGACCTGGAAATATCTATGTAGCACTTGCAAAGAAAGCAGTTTACGGTCATGTCAGCATTGATTCCATTGCAGGACCAAGTGAAATCCTGGTTGTGGCAGATGAGACAGCTAATCCGAGATATGTTGCGGCAGACCTGCTTTCCCAGGCAGAGCATGATGAGCTCGCTTCCGCAATTCTTGTTACGACAAGTGAAAAGCTGGCACATGAGGTATCCGATCAGGTAGATGGTTTCTTAAAAGAACTTTCAAGAGCAGAAATCATTTCCAAATCTCTGGATAATTACGGATATATTCTGCTTGCCGATACGATGGAAGATGTGATCGACGTGGCAAATGAGATCGCATCCGAGCATTTGGAAATCCAGACAAAAAATCCATTTGAAGTGATGACCAAGATCCGCAATGCAGGAGCTATCTTTATCGGAGAATATGCAAGCGAGCCGCTGGGCGATTATTTCGCCGGACCAAACCATATCCTTCCTACCAACGGAACCGCTAAATTCTTTTCCCCGCTTTCTGTAGACGATTTCATTAAGAAATCCAGTATCATCTCTTATTCAAGAGAAGCACTGCAGAAGGTACATAAGGATATCGAAAGCTTTGCAAAAGCGGAACAGCTGACTGCACATGCCAATTCGATCCATGTACGTTTTGAAGAGGAGGGCTAAAAGATGGAGAGCAGAGTTGCATCCTGCAGTCGTGTGACAAAAGAAACACAGATCGAGATGACACTGAATCTGGACGGAACAGGAAAGACTGACATTTCCACTGGCATCGGTTTCTTTGACCATATGCTTTCCGGCTTTGCAAGACATGGACTTTTTGATCTGACTGTCAAAGTTACCGGAGATCTGGAGGTAGACAGCCACCACACGATCGAGGATACCGGAATCGTGCTGGGACAGACCATTGCAAAAGCACTGGGAGATAAAAAAGGAATCAAGCGGTATGGACATTTTATGCTTCCGATGGATGAGGTACTGGTGCTTTCGGCAATCGACCTTTCCGGAAGACCATATCTGAATTTTGACGCCACATTTACCTGTGATAAATTAGGAGAACTAGACACGGAGATGGTAAAAGAATTTTTCTATGCTGTTTCCTACAGTGGTGCAATGAACCTGCACCTGAAAGTCCTGGATGGCGGCAACAACCATCATATGGCAGAGGCGTTGTTTAAAGCATTTGGAAAAGCGCTTGATATGGCTGTATCCGAAGAACCACGGATGAAAGAAGTGTGGTCTACAAAAGGCAGTCTGTAAAAAGATAAAAGGAGTTTCTCGTATGAGTTATAAAAGATTGATTCCCTGCATTTTTATTCTTGGAGGGAAGGCGGTAAAATGGTTTGATGACCCGACAGTTGTATCTGAAGATGTGATCGCGCTGGCAAAAGAGTACAGCGATAACGGGGCGGATGAACTTCTGGTATTTGACCTGTCAAGCACGGATCAGGATCATGATGAGTCCATTGAACTGATGAAAAAGATCAACCGCGTGATCCGGATCCCGATGGTTGCCGGAGGAAATGTAAAGCGGCAGGAGGATGTGAAGAAAATCCTCTACACCGGTGCAAAGCGTGCCATGCTGAATTTTTCAAAGCCGGATTCACAGAAACTGATCGAATCGGTGGCAAAGCGGTTTGGGAAAGAGAAGATCGCGGTGTCACTGAATGACTTTGATGCATTATTTAAGCAGCAGCATCTGATCCAGACTTACAGTAGCCAGATTGTATTTATGCACCGTCTGGATCTGAATTCCGTTGTAAATATTACGGATATTCCGTGTGTGGTTGTGACCGATACACTGGAAAAGGAAGAACTTTTTAAGATCCTGGAATGTCCGGGTGTGAAAGGACTTTCTGGAATGTATGTGAGTCAGAGAGAAATCAATTGTGCTGATTTCAAAGAAGAGTGCAGCCAGAAAGGAATTCGTATGACATCCTTTGAGAGTCTGATGGATTTTTCCGAATTTAAATTAAATTCCGATGGACTGCTTCCGGTTGTCACACAGCATTATAAGACGTCCGAAGTGCTGATGGTGGCATACATGAATCAGGAGGCATTTGAAAAAACAGTGAAAACCGGACGGATGACCTATTTCAGCCGGAGCAGACAGAGTCTCTGGACAAAAGGCGAGACATCCGGACATTTTCAGTATGTCAAATCCCTGACCATCGACTGTGACAAAGATACCCTGCTTGCAAAAGTCGATCAGGTAGGTGCGGCATGTCATACCGGCAATCCGACCTGCTTCTTCCAGCCAATCGTAGGGGATCAGTATGAAGAAATCAATACGCAGCAGGTATTCGAGAGCGTGTATCATACGATCATGGACCGCAAAGAGTATCCAAAGGAAGGTTCTTACACGAACTATCTGTTTGAAAAAGGTATTGACAAAATTCTGAAGAAGGTTGGAGAAGAAGCTGCCGAGATCATCATTGCGGCGAAGAATCCGAACCCGGAAGAACTCAAATATGAGATGTGCGACTTCCTGTATCACATGATGGTGCTGATGGCAGAACGGGGGATCACCTGGGATGACATCATGGAAGAGATGGCAAAACGGTAAAAATAGCATATTTGAAAAAAAGAGGGACATATACTGAGGTAGAGGTATATGTCCTTTTTGTTTGTCTGAAATTGGGAAAGAACTTTCTGGTAAATGAAAAGAACTACCTGCCAAAGATGCGCACTCGCGCAAAGAAGAATGTTGCAAGTAACTGCGTTCGGTGTAGAATGCACCGAGGCACATTCATTTTAATTGGATGCTTTAGCAGAAGGGAGAGATTGGAATGAACGAATCACAGGAACGCCGCGAGGAGTTGCTTAGGATGTCACGTCAAAAATGGAGAAAAGGCAGTATCCCGGCGGTGCATCCAAGGTATCAGCATGTATACAGGGGATTATATGGAGAACATTCTTCAGAAGAAAATGGCGGAAGCAGTTTCTTTGCGCGGATGTTTATCAGTTTCCTTATCTTTGGGATGTTTGTGGCGGCAGATTATACAGGAGAGAAAATCTGGAAATATACGCCCTCACAGATCGTGTCACAGATTGAGTACCAACCGGATATTATGACTGGAAACTGGTAAGAGAAGATAGGAAAGCAGTTCTATGGCGGAGACGGACTTGTAGAAAAAGGTGTAGAATTGTGTATTTTTACTAAAAAAACACCACATATGGTTGAATTTATGCTATAATTAAAAATAATCAAATAAAAGATGAATGAAACCCCTAAATTTAATGTTTCATACATTTTATTAATGCAATTGTTAATGCGAAGAAGAATTTTTTGAAAACTTCAAAAATTAACATACAACTTATAGTCTATTTACGAGAGGAGGATCAATTATTGAAGTTTAGGAACAAATTTATAGCAAAAAGGATCGGGACAAAGACACTGGCAAGTCTTCTGGCATTTGGAATGGCTCTTGGTTCGCCAATGGCGGCATTTGCCGATGATGGGGAAACGGCCGTTGTAGCAGAGAATACAGTGCAGGCAAAAAAGACAGATGGATCAGAAGCATTTGTGAATGTATCTGATTATGTATGGGGAATGATGGAAAGCGGAGCAGTCAGGCTGAATAATGAAACCGGCTATCTGGAAGATACCTCGACTGGTCAGAAAGTGGATCCGGAGACAGGCGAACGCCTGACAGAGACACCGGATGTTCCGGAGACACCAGCCATACCGGACACCCCTGGAAATCAAGAAAACCCAGAGGTTCCGGAAAAACCGGACACTCCGGAAAATCCAGAGACACCGGAAAAACCGGACACTTCGGAAACTCCAGAGACACCAGAAAAACCAGAAACTCCAGAAAAGCCGGATACTCCGGAAACTCCAGAGACACCGGAAAAACCAGAAACTCCAGAAAAGCCGGATACTCCGGGAACTCCAGAGACACCGGAAAAACCAGGCACTCCGGAAAATCCGGATAGCCCGGATTCCGGCAAATCCGATTCCAAAGATCCGATTCAGACACCGGATACTGATAAGGCAGATTCTTCCGAAGACCGGAAAGATACAAAGACCGACCCAATTCCGGGAAGTGAGATCGACCATACACAGGAGATCGGCAAAGCAGAAGAAACAGCCGGTCAGAACGAATCAAAAACTGCAGTCAGTAATTCTGAACTGATCAGCCGTCAGCAGATTGTGAAGCAGCCAGAGATGGTAGAGGATTTCCGTTTCTGGACTGTGGCAAGAAAATATGCATTTGCCAGAACAGCGATCAATGTACGGGAGGAAATTCCGGAAGCTGCAGATGGCAGGGCAGATGCTTCCGAGGAAGCCAAAGAAGCAGAGCTTGAAGCGGCAAAAAAAGATGCAAAAGAGCTGAGAGCCGGATTTGATAAAGAGAATCAAAAATACAACACGAAAAAAGTGAAACGTACAAAAACGGCAAAAGGTGTAAAAAAATCTACACAGATCAAACTGACCGGACTCAACATTTTTTCATCAGCGAAATTAAAGGCAGAGGCGCCGAATCAGACCAATCTAAAAGCTGGAAAAAGAGCTGAAACAGCAAGACAGGCTGAGAAGGATCTGCAGAAGCAAAAAGAAGAACAGGCGGCAAAAGTGACTGCTGACCTGGCAGCACAGCAGATGGAAGAAAAGGTCCGCTCGGTCGGAACGATTTCGCAGGACGGGCTTCTTTATATTTTGAAAGAAGAAAACAATGGCTGGTTGTATGTGGAATCCGGTAATGTCAGGGGATTTGTAAAGGCGTCTGAAATTTATACGGAAGATGCGGCACAGGAACTTCTGGATGTCTATCAGACACAGGCCAGGTTAAAAGCTTCCAAAGAAAACAAAGACTATACCGGAATCGAGGGAACCGCAAAGACGGCACAGGCACTGATAGATGCAAAAGATAATCAGGCATATACCTATCTCCGTGCGACGGTGAAGCAGACGGTTGCAGATAAAGAACCGGCACTGGTAAGCGATCAGCTAGATACCGATAAAAAAGGAATCCTGAATATTCAAGAAGAGAAGAATGCGGATTCCAGAGTTGTTGGGACAATGACAACAGGAGAGCTCTGCTACATTCTCGCAGATGAAGATTCAGACTGGGTTTATGTAGAATCCGGAGATGTCAGAGGTTTTGCGGAAAAGAAGTATTTGAAATCAGACGCTGAAACCAAAGCACAGGTGACAGAAAGAGGAGCTGATGCCTATTCAATGGCAGAGGAAAACATGGATCCGGAAGATAATAAAGCTCTTTACTATACGCTGACTTCTACAAAAGAAGGAACGCCGAGTGGTGAAATCCGCCAGTCAATGATTGAATATGCATCCCAGTTTGTCGGTAATCCTTATGTGTGGGGCGGAACCAGTCTGACAAACGGAGCAGACTGTTCCGGATTTGTACAGCAGATTTACAAGGCTTACGGATATGATCTTCCGCGTGTTGCCGAGGATCAGAGCCAGTATGGAACCAAGATTCCAGTAGAAGACGCACAGCCTGGAGACCTGATCTTCTATGCAAAGAACGGTTATGTATATCATGTTGTGATGTATGCCGGAGATGGAAAGACGATCGAAGCAGCAAATGAAGATGTGGGAATCATTTACGGAACTGTTTATAACAAAGATGCAGTATGGGCAACCCGGATCCTGGACGATCATTATACTGTTGCAGGTGGCGGAATCGGAACAGTCAATGCGACAGAAGAGATGTACGGCGCAGATCTTGGTAATTTTACGATTACATATTACTGTGCATGTGAAATCTGCTGTAACAAAGCAGACGGGATCACAGCAACCGGAACCCCGGTCATTGAAGGACAGACCATTGCGGTGGATCCGAGTGTGATCCCTTACGGAACAAAAGTCATCATCGGCGGACATATATTTACTGCTGAAGACTGTGGTGGTGCGATCAAGAAAAACCACATTGATGTCTATGTAAACAGCCATGAAGAAGCACTTGCTCTCGGCGTGACGAATGCAGAAGTATATCTGGTTAAATAAAAATTAAGCGAAGGATAATTTGTTCTTTCGGAGTTTATCTAAAGCCATAAAAACAGGGAAATGTTCTGACGTAAAATATGTCAGGACATTTCCTTTTTTTCATTTTACCAAAATATTTTCCGAAAGAAATTACTCTCTGAGTTTGAAAAATTTTATCAGAAATATTTTTAATGAAATATGGACGGTTTTGTCAAAGAGTAGTAAAATAAAAATGTCGCGTTTCGACTAAAAGGACTGGATTTTACAGAATTTGTAAGAAGGAGCAACAGATTTTGAAATATAGAAATATACAGGTAGCAAAAATGACAGGAGCAAAAATTCTCGCAGGATTACTTGTTTTCGGACTTACTTTCAGTATTCCGGCAACAGCTTGGGCGGCAGAGGGCGGTCTTACAGATGTTACTTCTAATGGATCAGAAAATGGAGAAAAATTACAGGCAAAATCCATTGATGGGCGTGATACACTTACAGAAGTATCAGATCTTGTCCTGGAGATGATTCAGAATGAAGAAATAAGATACAATGAAGAGACAGGATATCTGGAAGATACCGGCCTGCGTGATGCAGCGAAAACAGGATGGAAGGTTGATCCGATAACAGGGGATGAAGTAGAAGTAATCCCGGCTAATCCGGATGTGCCGGTTACGCCGGAGCAACCGACAGATCCGGTCAATCCGGATACACCACAGCAGCCTTCAGATGGCAATGTGAACAATGAACAGCAGCCTTCGGAAGATCAGACAGAAGGCTCAGAAGAAAAAAACAAAACGCAGGAGCAGGAAAAAAATACGCAGGATAATGAACACAAGATGACCAATGAAGAACTGGTCAAGAGACAGCAGATCGTCAGTCTTCCGGAATACGAAGAAGATTTCCGTTTCTGGACAGTTGCGAGAAAATATGCATTTGCAAAGACAAAGATCAGCATACGTGAGGCAATTCCGGAAGATATCAGTGGAGCCGTTGATACTGATCGGACAGAAAGTGATATTCAGGAAGCAACAGCCGATGCTAAAAAACTGTTTCATAAGGAAACTTCTGTAAAAGCGAAGAAATCAAAGACGAAATCTTCTGCGAAAAAGACGAAAATGGAAAAGAAAGTACAGCTTAATACATTTTCTGCCGGGACATTAAAAAACACAGCAGACACTTCGGAAAAGAAGTCATCCTTAAACTCGGATACTGCTACAGCATTGCAGGATGATACTTTAAATGCGTCCCTTGCATCCCGGCAGTTGGCCGAAAAGGTGCGTTCTGTCGGAGAAATTTCACAGGATGGACTTCTCTACATTCTGAAAGAAGAAAAGAATGGATGGCTGTATGTAGAATCCGGAAAGGTCAGAGGATTTGTAAAAGAATCCGAGCTTTATACCGGAGATGCCGCACAGGTACTGCTGAGTGGATACCAGAAGCAGGCAAAAAAAACTGCAAAAAAAGCTAAGATTGCATACACTGGAATCGAAGGAACAGCATCCCTTGCAAAAGAAACGGTTCCGGCAAATGAAAATCAGGCATTTACCCATGTACGTGCAACCGTAAATCAGACACTGGCTACGAAAAAATATGCACTGGCAGATGCATCAAAGTCGGATGGAACTGTAGCAATCCAGGAAGAGGCAAATGGACAGTCACGTGTGATCGGAATCATGTCCCAGGGTAATCTGTGTTATATCCTTGCGGATGCAGAGAAAGACTGGATTTATGTGGAGTCCGGGGATGTCCGTGGGTTTGTCTCTAAAGAGGCTGTTCAGACTGGGGATGAAGTAAAAGCGCAGGTAGAAGCAGCAGGCGAAGGTGCTTACCAGACAGCTACAGAACTGATCGCACCGGAAGATAACCAGGCACTTTATTATAGCTATGCTTCTGTAAAGCCGGGAACACCGGGGAATGCGATCCGTCAGGCAATGCTGGATTTTGCCGCACAGTTCATTGGCAATTCTTATGTATGGGGCGGTACAAGCCTGACAGAAGGGTCGGACTGCTCCGGATTTGTACAGCAAATCTATAAGAATTTTGGCTATAATCTGCCAAGAGTAGCCGAAGATCAGAGCCAGTATGGAACCAAGATTCCGGTTGAAGACGCACAGCCGGGGGATTTGATTTTCTATGCAAAAGACGGTTATGTCCATCATGTTGTGATGTATGCAGGAGACGGAAAGACCATCGAAGCTGCAAATGAAGACCAGGGAATCATTTCCGGAACGGTATATATTCCGGAAGCTGTCTGGGCAACCAGAATCCTGGAAGAAAATTATAATCTGGAAGGCAAGGATGTGAACGAACAGAACGCTACAGCCGAACAGTATGGAGACAGTATTGGAGAGTATACCATTGATTATTATTGTTCCTGCGAAACTTGCCGTGCGAAGGCAAGCAAAGTCAAAGCAACCGGAACTCCGATTGTTGAAGGGCAGACCATTGCGGTTGACCCGGATGAGATTCCGTATGGAACAAAGGTGATCATTGACGGACATGTATTTACTGTTGAAGATTACGATACTTCCGGCAAAGAAAAACATATCAGTATCTATGTCAATGAGCATGAGACTGCACAGAAGCTGAATGAGAAGAAGGCAGAAGTACATCTGGTGAAATAAAGACAATCAAAAAAAGAAATATTAAACAAGAAAAACTTCGGATCACTGGCGAAAATCCAGAATATCCGAAGTTTTTTGCATGTCTACACTATTCAGACAAGTCATTCTCCCGGCTAATGTTTGATCTTTTTCAGTTTTTCATTGTCTGCCTGACATTCGGTCGGGGAAATATGATACATTTTCTTAAAAGCACGAAAAAATGAAGAATAGTCTCCAAAACCGGACTGGACAGCAACCGTTTTAAGCGGAACATCCTGCCGGATCAGCGAGACCGCAAGTGCCAGCCGTTTCTTTAAAATATACTGATGACAGGTCGTATTCAGTTGTTTCTGAAAAAATTTGTTCAGGCTGCTCTTGCTCATGTGGAAAGTACGCGCCAGATCCTCCACGCCGATTTCTTTCAGAAAATGCTGATCCAGATAGCGGACAATCTGGTTGGTCTGATCGGATTCAATCTCAATAAATTCGGTGGAATATTTCAGGGCATAATTGATGATTTTTACCAGAAGACAGGTGGATGCACCACAGGCATAGGTTTCGGAAAGCTCCCCATAAGAAGCATATTCCCGGTAAAAGGTTTCAAATTCTTCCTCAAAATTGCACAGCTTATTGGTAGTATGAAGAAGATGAGGTGTGTCAATATTGAAAACAGATTCCTCAAGAGCCGGAAGCTGGCTTTTCAGATTGGAAATATATGATTTTTCCAGCCATACAGTGATAAAATCATAATAGTTTGCAACAAGATCACTGGAGGTAAAGTAGTGTGGAATATCCGGTGGAATAACCAGAATATCGCCATTTGTAATAAAATGCCGTTTCTGGCCGATGCGAAACAGAAAATCTCCGCTTTTACAAAAGCTGATCTCATAAAATCCGCTTTTGATCATAGAAAGATCTTCCATCAGATATCCTTTGTGGTGCGTGCATTTTACATGGCGCAGATGGCGTTTGCCGGACAGATGCATTTCAGGGCTTTGCTCATATAATTTTTTCATTTATAAACCTTTCATGATGAATAATAATTTAACAAATCTTTTGTAATCATTATACAATACACATTGCAAAAAAGGTAAAATAAATTGTAAAAAAATTATGTTTTTTGTTATAGATAAAAACAATAAATTGTTAAAAGTTACAAAAATAACGAGAAATCGCCGTTTTCTGGAATTATTGATAAATAATAGCAATAAGTACAAAAAGTGATAGAAAAAAGCTATTTGCAAAGAAAAAAACATTTTGGTAGTATTTTTGAAGAGTTGTTAACTAGGGGATATACCGACAGAGCAACTTAAGGAAAATACAATGGAGGAAAAAGGAAAATGAAAAGAAGAGCACTCGCATTATTGTGTGCAGGAATTTTAGCAGTCGGTATGCTTGCCGGATGTGGTGGAAGTTCTGACAAGAAAGACAGCAGCGCAAAGACAGAAGACACGAAGAAAGAGGCAAAAAGTGATGGGACTTTTACAGTTGCATTGAATTATATGCCAACATCTCTGGAGCCAAGTACAGCCAGTGATGACCAGACCTCTCTGGTTCGTCCGATCTTTGAACCATTATTTGTAGAAACAAAGGATGGAATCGAATATTATCTGGCAGATAAGCTTGATATTTCAGAAGATGCCAAAACATACACCATTCATCTGAATGAGAAAGCAAACTGGAGCGATGGCGAACCGGTTACTGTAGATGATATCTTATTTACAATGAATTATGCCGGAAGAAATTCTGGTGGAAAATCTTCTTATAATACAATCAATAAACAGGAAGTTGTATTTAACAAAAAAGATGATAAGACACTGGAAATTGTCCTTCCTGAACCATATGCAACTTATACAGCAGCAATTGGCAGAATGATGATTTATCCGTCACACGCATTTGACAATGATTATACAAAAGTAGAAGGAAGCGGATACTTTAATTCCACAGATATGGCTACTTCCGGAGCTTACACGGTAGCAGAGATCAATGATGACAGTATCGTATATACTGCACGTGATGATTATTACAGAGAAACACCGAGCGTTAAGAAAGTTGTTATGAAGACGATCGGTTCCGGAAGCACCAAACAGGTTGCATTTGAAAACGGAGAAATCTCTTACATGAGAATTACAACTCCGGAAGAACTGAAAAAATATGAAGGTGACGATAATTACAATATCAGCTCCTTCTCAGAAGCAAGACTGAATTACCTGCAGATCAATCCTTACGGACCTGCAAAAGACAAACTTACAGAAGATGCAAGAAAAGCGATCTTCCTTGCAATCAATGCAGATGAGATCATCGATACCGCATACGGAAGTGACGAACTTGCAACGGTTGCAAACAGTCTTCTGACACCAGATCAGTCTCTTTACAACAAAGACTGCAAAGGTTACGAGCAGGATCTTGAAGAAGCAAAGAAACTTGCCAAATCTTCAGGAATCGAAGGAACAACTCTGAAATATGTTTACAATGCAGACCGTCCGAACATGGAAGAAGTTGCAACAGTTCTTCAGCAGCAGCTCGCAGAAATCGGCGTAACGCTTGATGTAGAAGGTCTGGATTCCAACGCATTCTTCCAGAGATTCTTCGCAATTATGTTCCAGTCAGGGGAAGAAGATCAGTGGGATCTTGGTACAAATGGATGGGATTCTGAGCGTGGAAGCAGTCTTGGACAGGCTTACAGCTACATCAACAGCAGCTCCAAAGCATGGGGATTCAGTGATGAAGCCGGACAGCTTGCAGCAAAGGTAAACGCAGCAGCAGACAAAGACGAAGCAAAGCAGCTTGCAAATGATCTGCAGGATCTGACTTTATCAGAATACTGGGAATACCCACTTACTTACACCAATTATGTGATGGTATCTCAGAAAAATGTAACAGGTCTGGATGCAGTACCGGTTGTTCCGGAATTCGTTGATTACCTGAAGATCAAAGTAGACTAATTATATCGTATTTTAGCAGACGAAGAGGGGCTGAAGCACAAGATGACCTTTGTGCCGGTCCCTCTTTTAAAGGAGAAAAGAAATATGGCAAAATATTTCGTAAAGAAAGGGATTCAGCTGATTATTGTCACGATTTTGATTTCTTTTTTCTCATTTGCCGTGATCTATGCAGCACCGGGAGATATTTCCGGTATGTATTTGAATGAACAGATGTCAGATGAGGAAAAAGAAGCAATCAGAGAGAATCTCGGACTTAACAAAAGTATGCCGGAGCAGTATTGGGGATGGGCAAAAGAAGTGCTGAAAGGAGATTTCGGAATTTCTCTTGCAAACCATACTTCCGTATCTGAGCAGATCATCAAGCGTCTTCCGGCAACCCTGCAGCTGATGGGAGCCGCATTGGTTCTTTCTGTGCTTCTGGCAATCCCACTCGGACTCTGGTCGGGATACCGCAAGAATACCTGGATTGATAATATCATCAGTGGACTTTCCTATATTGGTATGTCGATTCCGTCTTTCTGGCTTGGAATGGTGCTGATTATTGTGTTTGCAGCAAAGCTTCATATTCTTCCGTCATCGGGGATGCATTCGGTGGGAAATGAATCGTTCCTGGATACGGTGAAGCATATGATCATGCCATGTATCACCCTGAGCCTTTCCAACCTGGCAGTCTTTATCCGCTATATCCGTTCTAATACGATCGGACAGCTTGGAGAAGAATACGTTCTTGCAGCAAAAGCAAAAGGAACGACAGGTGGAAAACTTTTAAAAAGACATATTTTGAAAAATACACTGCTTCCGATCATCACATTGCTTGGAATGAATCTGGCATCCATAGTCTGTGGATCGTTTATCATTGAAAGTGTTTTTGGATGGCCGGGAATAGGTACCCTTGCAATGACTGCGATCGGTGTCCGTGATTATCCGGTGATTATGGCATACGTCATGTTGTCCGGAATTATTCTGGTTGTCGGTAACTTTATTGCAGATATTCTGTATGCATTTGCAGATCCGAGAATCAAGAGGGAGGATATGGCAAATGACTGATACTAGATTTAAACGAATTGAAAAAAAGAAAACCCAGGAGTTGATTTCATATGATCACAGTGTGTGGAAAGATATCAAAAAAGAGCTTTTTTCCAATAAGATTGCACTGGTGAGTATCATCATTCTCCTGATCATT
This sequence comes from Coprococcus sp. AM11-30B, assembly GCF_027674365.1. NCBI lineage: Bacteria > Bacillati > Bacillota > Clostridia > Lachnospirales > Lachnospiraceae > Coprococcus > Coprococcus sp. AM11-30B. Next base: position 57,038 of record NZ_JAQDVB010000021.1, read on the forward strand.
ATCATAGCTTCCATTCTGGCACCGCTTAGTCCATATGATCCGAATAAGATCAATGTTGCTGAAAAACTGCAGGGAATTTCTGCAAAGCATATTTTCGGGACAGATGAATACGGAAGAGACTATTTTACCAGAGCACTTTACGGAGGACGTATTTCTCTTACGGTTGGTTTTTGTTCGATGATCATGACTGTAATCCTCGGAACGGCAATCGGTATTACTTCTGGATATTTTGGTGGAAAAGTGGATATGTTCCTGATGCGCTTCACCGATATTTTCCTGGCACTTCCGAGTATGCTTCTGATGGTTGTACTGAATACGATCTTGCGTCCGGGCCTGTTTACTCTGATCGCGGTACTCAGTCTTTTTTCCTGGGCACAGGTGGCGAGAATTACAAGGGCGGAAACCATGTCTGTCAAAGAAAGAGATTATGTGACCGCCGCAAGGAATCTGGGAGCTGGAAGTTTCCGGATTGCAGTGGAACATATTGTACCGAATATTATGGGACCGGTCATCGTAGCGGCAAGCCTTGGAATTGCCAATGCGATTCTGATGGAGTCGTCCTTAAGTTTCCTTGGACTTGGAGTACAGATTCCAAGAGCTTCCTGGGGAAGTATGCTGCAGAGTGCGCAGGGACATATTCTGGATGCACCGAGACTTGCGGTATTTCCGGGAGTTCTGATTCTGTGTACAGTACTGAGTTTCAATTTACTTGGTGATGTCCTTAGAACCGCACTGGAACCAAAGATTGTAAAGTAAGCCTGGAGGATAGAAGATGGAAAAATTATTGGAAGTAGAGAATTTATCTGTATCCTATTTTACATATGCAGGCGAAGTACAGTCTGTAAGAGGAATTTCATTTGATGTAAAAAAAGGAAAGACAACTGCATTGGTAGGTGAATCAGGATGTGGGAAATCCGTAACTGCCAAATCCCTGATGGGACTGATCGAGAAACCGGGAAAGGTAAAGCCGGAAAGTAAGATCATTTACCAGGGAAAAGAGCTTACCGGGTATACGGAAAAAGAGTGGAATACCTTCCGTGGAAAAGAATGTTCGATGGTTTTCCAGGATGCACTGGTATCCTTAAATCCGACGATGAAGGTTGGAAAGCAGATTGCAGAAAATCTGAAGAATCACGAGAGTAGTCTTTCGAAGGAAGAAATTTATCAGAAATCGTTGGAAATGCTGAAGCAGACCGGGGTTCCGGATCCGGAAGGGTGTATGAACAAATATCCACATGAGTTATCCGGTGGAATGCGTCAGAGAGTGATGATTGCCTGCGCTATGGTGACACATCCGCAGCTTTTGATCGCAGACGAGCCGACAACAGCACTGGATGTGACAATACAGGCACAGATCATTGCGCTGATGGAAGAGTTGCAGGAAAAGCTTGGTATGTCCATCATTATTATCACACATGATCTTGGAGTGGTTGCAGATATGGCTGATGAGATCATCGTCATGTATGCCGGAGAAATCGTGGAAAGAGGAACGGCAAGGGATATCTTTTATCACCAGCAGCACCCGTATACATGGGCACTTCTTCAGTCCGTTCCAAGGATTGACAGTGCAGATAAGAGTATCTTAAATACAATCGAAGGAAATATTCCGGATATGATAAAGCCTCCAAAAGGATGCAGTTTCTGCAGCCGCTGTCCATATGCGATGGAAATCTGTCAGGAAGAAAAACCAGAAACGGTGCAGATCACAAAGGAACACAGCGTAGCCTGCTGGCTGATGGATGAACGCGCAGATCGAAGTGATGTTCCATTTGGGAGGATAAAGGCATGATGGAAAAAGAAGTAGTATTAGAAGTAAAAAATCTGAAAAAATATTTTCCAGTGGGACATAAACGGGTATTGAAAGCTGTTGACGATGTCTCTTTTACGATTCATAAAGGAGAAACTTTCGGAATCGTAGGAGAATCAGGATGTGGAAAGACGACTTGCGGGAAAACCTGTACCGGAATCCTTACGAAGACAGACGGACAGGTGTTGTATCAGGGAAAAGATGTGCATCAGATGAGTAAAGCAGAGAGAAATGCATTTACACAGAAGGTGCAGACCATTTTCCAGGATCCGTATGCTTCGCTGGATCCACACCAGAAAGTGTATCAGATCGTAAGTGAAGGGATGCGGATCCATCATCTGACAAAAAGTAAAGAAGAAGAGCAGAAACGGGTGATGGAACTTCTAGAGATGGTTGGCTTAAATGCCGAGCATGCTACCAGAAATGTCCATGAATTTTCCGGTGGACAGCGCCAGAGAATCGGAATTGCAAGGGCACTTGCAGTTAACCCGGAATTTCTGTTCTGTGATGAACCGATTTCAGCACTTGACGTATCTATCCAGGCGCAGATCATGAACCTCCTGATGACCTTGCAGAAAGAACGGCATCTGACGATGCTGTTTATCGCCCATGACCTTGCCATGGTAAAGCATATTTCCGATAATATCGGAGTGATGTATCTTGGAAAGCTGGTGGAAATTTCACCGGCTGCGGAATTATATGAAAAGCCGTATCATCCGTACACCCAGGCACTTCTGGAGTCAATTCCGATCGCCGATCCGGATCTGGCAAAAAGTCGGGGACGTCATTTTCTCACCGGAGATGTGCCAAGCCCGATCGATCCACCAAAAGGCTGCCGTTTCTGCGGAAGATGTAGCAAATGCATGGATATCTGCCTGGAAGTCCGTCCGGAATTAAAAGAAGTATCCAAAGGTCACCAGGTGGCATGTCACCTGTATGATGACTAAAAGAAAAAAATGTATGTAACAGAGGAGAAAGAAAAATGAAGTACGATTTTACAAGTATTATTGACCGTAAAGGAAAAGATGCCCTTGCAGTGGATATCCTTCCAAATATGCTTGGACCGGGGAACAAAGTAGAAGTAAGAGAAGGAATGGATTATATTCCGATGTGGATTGCGGATATGAATTTCCCGGCGCTCCCGAAGATTACTGAAGCGATCATCGAAAGAGCGAAACATCCGACCTATGGATATTTTATTACCAGAGATGAGTATTACAACAGCATCATCAAGTGGCATGAAGAACGGAATCATGTGACCGGACTGAAAAAAGAACATATCGGTTATGAGAATGGAGTTTTAGGCGGCGTGGCAAGTGCACTTCACGCGGTCTGCTCACAGGGTGACAATGTCCTTGTCCATGCACCGACTTACATAGGATTTACCGGCACACTGAATAATAATGGCTACCATATCATCCACAGTCCGCTGAAAAAGGATGAAGAAGGCATCTGGCGGATGGACTTTGAGGATATGGAAGAGAAGATCGTGAAAAACAAGATCCATGCAGCCATTTTCTGTTCACCGCACAATCCGACCGGTCGTGTATGGGAGCGCTGGGAAATCGAGAAAGCAATGGAAATCTATAAAAAATACGATGTGACCGTCATTTCCGATGAAATCTGGTCCGATATTATTTTATATGGAAACGAGCATATTCCAACCCAGTCTGTATCTGAAGATGCAAGAAACAGAACGATTGCTTTATACGCACCGTCAAAGACCTTCAACCTTGCCGGACTGATCGGAAGCTATCATATTATATACAACAAACGCCTGAAAGACAGAGTTTTAAAAGAGTCTTCCCTCTGCCATTACAATTCGATGAATGTGCTGTCCATGCATGCACTGATGGGTGCGTATACACCGGAAGGACAGGAATGGGTAGGCGAGCTTCGAGAAGTGATCGGGGAAAATGTCGCTTATGCATGTGATTATATCGACAAACATTTTGAAGGTGTTTCCGTAACCAGACCGCAGGGAACCTATATGCTGTTTGTTAACTGTGAAGAATGGTGCAAGGCACATGATAAGAGCCTGGAAGACGTTCTGAAGATGGGATATGAAGCAGGTGTGTTCTGGCAGAACGGAAAGCCATTCCATGGTGAATGGTATATCCGTATGAACCTTGCACTGCCGACATCCAGAGTGAAAGAAGCATTTGACCGTCTGGATAAATATGTATTCAATGCTTAAAATGCATACAATAAAGGAGGAAAATAAAAATGGAATTAGTAAAAGAGCTGCCGGAGATTTTTGAAGAATTTGCAGAGCAGAGACAGAGATCTTTCCTGGTAATGAAAGAAGTAAAGGACAAAGGAATTCCGGTTGTAGGTGCGTACTGTACCTACTTCCCACAGGAAATCGCAATGGCTATGGGAGCAGTTACCGTAGGACTTTGCTCTACATCCGATGAAACGATCCCAATCGCAGAAAAGGATCTGCCGAAGAATCTGTGCCCGATGGTAAAGGCAAGTTACGGTTTTGCCGTATCTGACAAATGTCCATTCTTCTATTTCTCAGACGTGGTAGTCGGAGAGACAACCTGTGATGGAAAGAAAAAGATGTACGAACTGATGAAAGAATTCAAAAATGTCTATATCATGGAACTTCCAAACTCACAGAGAGCAGATTCCCTGGAGCTGTGGACAAAAGAGATCATCCGTTTCAAAGAATATCTGGAAAAGACATTTAATGTAGAGATCACAGAAGAAAAAGTGCGCCATGCTGTTCATGTATCCAACCAGGGACGTATTGCACTGAAGAAATTCTACGAAGTTATGAAAAATGATCCGGCTCCGATGAACGGTTCCCAGCTGTTCGGCGTTCTCTATGGAAGCCAGTTCAAATTCGACAAAGAAAAGATGCCGGCAGAAATTGATGCCCTTCGTGAAAAGCTGATGAAAGAATACGAAGAAGGTGAAAAACCAGAGAGAAAGAAACGTATTCTTTTAACCGGATGTCCAAGCAGCGGTGCACCGATGAAGGTTGTAAAAGCCATCGAAGAACACGGTGGAAATGTTGTAGTCTATGAAAACTGTGGAGGTGCAAAATCTGTTGACCGTCTCATCGATGAAGATGCAGAGGACATCTACAAAGCAATTGCAGAGAGATATCTTGCAATCGGATGTTCCGTTATGACACCAGATAACAATCGTATCGAACTGATGGGAAGACTCCTTGAAGAGTATAATATCGAGGGTGTAGTAGAAATGACACTTCAGGCATGTCATACTTACAATATCGAGGCAAAGAGCATTGAGAAATTTGTAAAATCTAAAGGACTTCCGTATATCCATGTAGAGACCGATTATTCTCAGGCAGATATCGGACAGCTGGATACACGAATTGCTGCATTTTTAGAGATGATCTAGGATTCAGAATGTATCAAATTTAAAAGAATGTGTCCCGGTATTCTGAAAAAGTGGATGGGATTCTAACAGATTTATGTTATAATAGGAATTAACAGGCAGGGAACAGGCATCAGTCTGTTCCCTGTGTATATTTACAGGTATATGGAGAATATACCGGAATTTTTTCAGAGAGCAGCTAAGACTGAGGCGAAGCCTTTGAAAAAATTTTACCAGATTGAATAAAATAAGAGAGGTACTGAATATGACAATCGAAGAACGCGCAGCAAAAGCTGCAGATTTAAAAGCTGCCGGAGCATGCAACTGTTCCCAGGCAGTGGTAAAAGTATTTGAAGATAAGCTTTCATTGGACGATGAGACACTGATGAAATTAACCGCAGGCTATGCAGCTGGAATGGGATGTCTGGAAGCAACCTGCGGGGCACTCATTGGAGCTGTGATGACCGCCGGAGTCCTGACAGACGGAGCCGGAACGCCTCGTTATTCCAAAGAAATCTTTGCAAAGTTTCAGCAAAAATGCGGAGCAACGATCTGCAGGGAGTTGAAGGGCGTCAGCACAGGAAAGGTACTCTGTGAATGTCCGGAATGCGTAAGAAATGCGGTGCTTGCACTAGGAGAAGTAATGGGGATTGAATAAATAAAACGATACGAATACGGAACACATCCACATTTGTGCTATACTTAAGCTAACAAAGTGTTTAGGACATGGTTTCATAGCTTCAAGAAAGTAACGGTTTTAAAATACAGGCTGAACTGACAACAGACTAAGAAGACTATTCCAAAACCAAAGGCGCCGGCTTCCGATGCAAAGGATAAAGTTCCAGAGACGGGAGATAGCAGTTCTATGACATTGTATCTGGTTCTGATGGGGATTACAGCAATGTCAGGAGCACTGGTATTAAGAAGAAAAAGTAAATAACAAAAGGGCGTATCGGTGCGGATATCAAGAGATTTTATTTCCCCCTCTCAGGTATAATACATCTTGGAGGGGGAATTTTATAACCAGATAAGTATGATTCTAAGATTAGTCATGTTTTTAAATGTGTTCTTGTATTATGCGGAATTGATTCAGAAAAATATCATTGTCAGGACTTTGATATGGCTAAAATGGTTGATTTTCTCACTTAAACAAGCTATTATTAAAAGTAATTGTCTTAATAAAAAACTCGTTTCAAAATTATCGCTTACAGTATTATACGATATGATAAAGTATCATTGTGGTCGCATTCTGTCGTAAGCAGTCGCATACAATCCTTACGACAGAAAAACGGTCGTAAAACAGCAAAAAATGGGGTAAAATGGCAATGTCATGATGCCGGGGTCAAAACATAGCGTTTTCTATATGCTAACCCCTGCTTGAACCTTGAA
>NZ_JAQDVB010000022.1:0-307 GCF_027674365.1 Coprococcus sp. AM11-30B
TCTCTTGTAAGAATTTTCAGGGTTTGTTGTCTATTGTTCAGTTATCAATGTTCTTTTTTTGTTGTTGCCGTTTCATGCGACAGCTTTTATATTATATCAAAGCATTTCATGTTTGTCAACAACTTTTTTATTTTTTTTGCTGTTGTGAAGCAATCCCTCACGCGACAGCTTATTTAGAATAGCATATTCACCAAGGCTTGTCAACAGCTTTTTGATTTTTTTTGCAATTTTTTTTGCAATTTACTTTTTTCAAAGTTTTCGTCTGAATATTCCCATACTCATGCTCGAATTTTTATGCAAAACTTTT
>NZ_JAQDVB010000022.1:317-61918 GCF_027674365.1 Coprococcus sp. AM11-30B
GTTCAGTCATCCGTATAGTCAGACGGATTTCATGCTCGCATGAAAAGACGGCTGATTATACGAATGAGATGAGCGCCACTCTATGAGCAAAATAGCTGCGCAGCAGCGACAAGTGCCGCAGGCACGCTTTTGCGAATGGCGCGGCTAAACGTCCCTTATTCCATTTCAAAATATAGCCTCAGCAATTGTTCTCCAACTTTTCCAAGACTTTTATTACAAGCAATTTTCCGTTCTTCCTTTTTCATCAAACGAACATCCCGACTGAAAACCGCAGTTATCTTTTCCTGAAACTCTTTTATTGTCTCTGCTTTATATACCTGTTTTTCATCTTCAAGCCATCCTTCATACACAGGAATGTTTCTTACTATTGTCGGAATTTCACAGGCAAGAGCTTCTAAAACAACGATTCCTTCCGTTTCCTCATAACTCATAAACGAAAATACGTCTGCCCCACAATATGCATCACGCAGTTCATCAGACTTTACGAATCCTGCAAACAATACATTATCTGGTTTCTTTGATATCGCCTCTTTGATTTCTGCTGTCACCAGGTTTTCATTACCGCCTCCAAACCAGATAAACTGTACTTTCGGCATCATTCTGGCCAGTTCAAGAAAATCCAGAATTCCTTTTCTTCCAATCAAATGTCCCACAGATATCACAACCTTCTGCTCTTCCGTTAGCTGATATTTTGCGCGGAAGCGTATTCTCCCCTCTGGATCAGGTTTGAAAAATTCTGTATCCACACCATTAGTAATCGAATAAATTTTTCGTTTCAATCCATACCCTTCCAACAATTTTCTGGAATACTCGGTTGGCGTCACAACAACATCCCCCAAATTATAACAAAAGCAGATCCATTTTTTAAAAATCGGCGCTGCAAGATTAGAACCAATAAAGGAATTTTTAAAATCTTCCATTGTAGAATGCCCATAATAAATCACTTTTTTCTTCTGCATTTTTGCTATAAAGGCCGCAATCACCGAATCTGGAAAAACTGTATTCATATGAACCACGGTTGCTTCTTTCCACCTGGCTGCACGCGGTGCCTCTACTGCATTCAGCATTTTCTCCTGATGCTCGATTGCTTTTCCGACACCACTTTTTTCTACAATCGGAAACCCACCTCTGTATATATATGTTTTCATAATCTTTACCCTATTCCTTTTATAATGAAAATAACATCTTAAATGCTGTCGTAAGTCCCAGACTGTAAAGTGCAATAGAAAATGGTTTTCCAAGTACAATAACTGCTGTAAACTGTTTCCACGTCATTTTTGTAGTTCCCGCAAGATAGCACAAGAAATCATCCGGTGCCACCGGGAAAAAGATTGCCAGCGCAAATAATTTCAAAAACTTACCGTCCTTCTGGGTCCATCCATCATATTTTTCTATCATTTTTTCAGAAAACATTTTGTATAAAACCGGCCTTCCTATTGTCTTTGAAATTCCAAACACTGCAATTGATCCTATACAGATACCAATATAATTATAAAGAAATCCTAGCCACGGCCCAAAAAAGATCACACCACCCAGGCAACTGACTCCACCCGGTAGGATTGGAATAATAACCTGCACAACCTGGATCAGAATAAAAACGAGCATTCCAGTATAACCGAATTTCCAGATAAATGTCTGCAAAGAATCTACCGAATTTAAAATGCCGTTTTTATATGCCCAGATTGCAAGAAGCGTACATCCGGCTAGTCCGGCTATCGAAAGCAGATTGAAAAATCCAGTCAGATTTCTCTGTTTCTTAGGCTGCATTTTCATATCGGTATTTTCGTATTTGCTGTTCATAGATTTTTTCCACTCTTTCGGCAAAATTTCCGGAAGAAAATTTTTCTGCTGAAATAGCAGCCTTGTTTTGCATCCTGCCTCTTGCATTTTCACCCATCCCCTTCCATTCTTGGATTCTCATAAGATAATCTTCTTTTTTATCATACTGCCATCCATTTTCCCCATCTGTCACAACTTGTTCCAGACATCCGTCTCTTCTGCAAAGGAGCGGAATACCACCTGCAAGCGCTTCTGCATAAGTCATTCCCTGTGTCTCGCTGGTAGAAGCACTGACAAAGAGATCTCCTGCCTGATAATAGCGTCCCACTTCTTCCGGTATGATCATTCCCGTAAAAATCACATTTTTAGCAAGCTTTAGCTCTTCGACCTTTTTTTTCAGCTCCGGAAGATATGGTCCATCCCCTACAAGGGCTAAAATCACCCCGGATTTTGCTGCATCTTGCTGATATTCCAGGAAGCTCTTCAATGTTTTTTTCCTTTGCCATTCTGCCTACATATACCAACACCAGTGCATCCTGTGATATACCAAGCTGCATACGGATTTTTTTACGCCAGTCTTCTTTTTTACATAGCTGATATTTTTCCAGATGGATTCCAGATGGAATAACTTCCACCGGACAAGACACCTGGTATCCTTCCAATATCTTACGGATCTTATCACTGGGTGCAATTAGGGTTTCTACCGCATTTGCAAGTTTCTTTGTCATCAACTGCACAATATTTCTTCCCCATACTTTCTGCGGTGAAAAATAATGGGTATAGTCCTCGTAAACTGTATGGTACGTATGTACAATCGGAACATGAAGTTCAGATGCGATCCTTTTCGCTAAGAAAAATGTGGAAAATTCACACTGTGAATGCACAATATCCGGTTTCCACTCAAGCAACATTTCCATATAGTCACCTGCTGCCTTTGGAATTTTTAATCTTGCCTGCGGATAAATGCATCCAAGTCCAATTGATCCTGCATAAACCACATCGCCTTCTATATAAGAATGAAATGTTCTTGATAATGTAAGAATTTTTACTTCATGTCCTCTTTCTCTTAGCTGTCTGGAAAGATTCATAACTGAAGTAACAACACCGTTTATAACCGGTTCGTACCAGTCTGTTGTAATCAATACTCTCATTTATTAATTCCTCCCGTTATCTTTTTATGAGCATAGTTTAACAGGAGATTGTTAAGATATGGAAAGGGCATTTCTAAAGAATTTTTAAACAAATGCGAAATATTCATTCAAGACAATATTTCAAAAAAAGTGTATCACTTTTTAGAACTCTCTAAAAAATGATACACTTTCTATTTACTCACTTAATACATCCAATGCACTCATTGCCAAGAGCTGAACAGAAGCATGCAGATTTCTTTTTCCTTCTTCTCCGCCTGCTGCTACTGCAAACTCTTTTGTATGTGTCCCTACATGCTCTTTCAATTTCACATAAAACTGAATTGCCGGTATTTCATGGGTTACATTTCCAACATCAGTCGAACCGATTCCCTGAGTCAGGTCACGCTCTATATACTCTTCACCAATAAAGTCCATGTTCTTACGAACATACTGAACCAGTTTCTTATCATTACGCACATCTTTGATAACTTCATCCAACTGTCTTTCTTCAACTTCTGTCCTGGTTGCAATTGCCGCTCCTTTCGCACAATCACGAATAGCATCAACCATTTCCATCATATAATCATATTCCAGTGAACGAATATTAAATACTGCTTTCGCTTCATCTGTTATAGTATTATGAGCTACTCCGCCTTCTGTAATAATTCCGTGTACTCTGCTGTAATCCTTAAAATGTAAACGCATCATATCAACCGCATGGAACATTAACTGAACTCCACTCAGTGCATTTGCTCCCTTCCATGGGCAAGCTGCCGCATGGGCCGGTTTTCCTTTGAAGGTGAATTCCAATGTAATTGCTGCAAAAGAAATATCATCTGGCATAGATTCATCACACGGATGCATCAGAAGTGCAGCATCAACTCCTTCAAATACTCCATGGCGAACCATAATCGCTTTGCCACTGCCCTTTTCTTCGGCCGGAGTACCTAATACTTTTAACACGCCACCTATCTCATGCTTTTCCATAACTTCCTTTAATACAATTCCTGCACCGGCTGCTGATGTTCCGATCAGATTATGTCCACAACCATGTCCGATTTCCGGAAGACAATCATATTCTCCCATAAGTACTACTGTTTTCCCTGGTTTTCCAGAATCAAAAACTGCTTCAAAAGACGTCGGCATTTCTGCAATTCCTCGTTTAACAACAAAGCCATGGCTTTCCAACAGTTTGCAAAGTGCTTCCTGTGATTTATATTCTTTAAATGCCAGTTCAGGGTTTGCAAAAATATAATCACTTACTTTTTCAAATTCTTCCTTTTTCTCTTTTGCAAGATTACTGATTTCCTGTTTCATTAATTCTAAATTATCCATATTCTTCACCTCTCATTTTATCTGTATGGTTTTAGATCATTCCTTTTAAAGATAAGATAATATTTGAAATTGCTGCTGATCCAAAATAAGTAGATGCCATAACCACAAAGGATACAATTACAATTTTCCAGCTGAGTTTTTTGAAAACCTCAAGCTGGTCTCCTACAGCAATTCCAGCAAAAGCAAGTAGCGGAAGTCCTACAAGTCCAAAACTATATGCACTCATTGCATTTACGATAAAATCTGCAATCGGAGATATCGGCAATGTCAAAACAAAGGATACCAGTGTAGCCCACGCAAATCCTGGAAGATTAGGTTTTTTCACAACATTTTTCAAGGTAATCGCAATCACTACCATTACAAAGCTTACCACTGTCGACTTTGCCAAATCCGGAAGTTTGCTTCCAATAGAAACCATATGTATAATTATGACAATTCCATAAATCACCAATACTATTTTAATTTGTTCTAAAATATTACTTAATGTCGATTTTTCTTGTGGAGTTTGTTTTGTATTTTCCATCTTATGCCTCCTCAGATGCTTTTTTAAATAATTTAGCCCTTAATTTTTCAATACCTGGATTAACACGATTATAATACCAGTTCGCTAATGGCAATGCCAAAAACATTTCCACATACACACCTGTTACTGCAGTTAAAAGTCCACTGGTTGCAGAATATGCAAGAATTTGTTCTGAATACATAGGTGCCGCTGCATTTGTCAACGCTGCAGTAGCCGCATTCATCATAGATGCACTTCCCATACCTGATGCCATCGCAAGTGCATAAGGATGAAATCCGATTGCTAACCCGATCGGTGCCAGGAAAGAATAGAAGAGAGTACCAAATACACTTCCGCTAATATAAGTTCCAAGTGTTCCCATTCCTTCTCTGGATTCCAGACCATATTTATCTCCGATAATACCAAGTGCCGTATCTCTGCAAAGAGAGAACGTTCCACCCACAGCACTTCTTCCTAATCCAAGGAGTAAGCCAAGTGGTAATGCAATCAGCATCGTCATCATATTTCCCGCTTCCTGAAACAGTAAAGCAGGACCTGCCTGTAAAACAATTCCAACCTTTGGACCTGCATTGATACCAAACATAATTCCAAGCGGATATAATGTAAGAGACAACAAAAACGGTGCCCGTTTAATTTCTGCGTTACTAATAAATTTCTTCAGTGGGGGAATCACTTTTCCTAATAATGTTGGAGATAAAAGAATTCCCATGATGATAACCCAAATCATCGTCAATATCTTCACGTCAATCCCCATCACCTTAAATTGAAGTGGACCAATCAGCTCCGCAATAATGCAAATAATAATAGTTGCGATCATGCAATTTACAGTCCCTGTTCTTTCTTTCACATTTCCTTCCTCCGTTTCTTCCGAATTCTTATTTGACTACAGTATAACATTGACTTCTTAAAGTGTCGACACTCTCCATGCACCATAATGTCCCTGTTTTTTATGCACTTTGCACATTTATTATTCTTTCAAAAATATAGCATGTGCATTTCGCCCAACTATTTTCTTTCTTTTTAGGCACGCACAATATCGACTTTCCTATTTAGTAATGCTAAACTTTGCTTGTCAATTAAAAAACTATTTTAGTTAGAAAGAGAGGATTTAAGATGTTATTCAAACAATTAATAGAAGCTTTCGACATTATAGACAGTAAGAACGTAAACGGCAACTCTGTCGCATCTTATTTAAAATCCATAAAACAAGATGCGGATATTCAGGTTTATCCTTTAGTTGGACCAAAAGGTTCTACAGATATGTTAAAAATTCGCATCCCGGGTCTTCACGGAAAGACTTCCGGAGGCGATGCTCCGACAATTGGACTTCTTGGGAGATTAGGCGGACTTGGTGCTCGTCCTGAGCGAATCGGGTATGTATCTGACGGTGATGGTGCCCTCGTTGCAATTGCTCTTGCTGCCAAATTATTAGATATGCAGAATAAAGGGGATTTTTTAGAAGGTGACGTATTCATTTCTACACATATTTGTCCGGATGCACCGACCGCGCCACATGTTCCGGTTCCATTTATGGGATCACCTGTAGAAATGGCACAGGTAAATGCAGAAGAGCTCACACCGGAACTTGACGCAGTTCTCTCTGTAGATACTACTAAAGGAAATCGCGTGATCAATCACAATGGATTTGCAATCTCACCTACAGTAAAAGAAGGCTACATCCTTCGTACTTCCGAAGATCTTCTTGATTTAATGCAGATTACTACGGGAAAACTTCCAAAAGTATTTCCATTAACACAGCAGGATATCACTCCTTATGGCAATGATCTTCATCATCTAAACAGTATTCTGCAACCGGCAACTGCTACTAATGCACCTGTAGTCGGGATTGCCATCACAACAGAAACAACTGTTCCCGGTTGTGCAACCGGAGCCAGTCATATGACTGATCTTGATGAAGCTGCACGCTTTATGTTAGAAGTTGCCAAATCCTTTGGCCGTCGTTCTCTTAAATTATACGACGAAGAAGAATTCAAAAAATTACAAAGTTTATACGGTTCAATGAATCATTTCCAAAAACTGAATCCTTTCTCGTAATAGATACATACTGTTTTGAAATAAAAGATGCCCTGAAAAGGCATCTTTTATTTCAAAAATTTCTTTATTCGAAGCGCAAGCGCTATCTCAAGAATACTATTCGGATCTGACAAATCATATCCTGTCTGATTTTCAATTTTTTTAATTCTGTATATCAAAGTATTTCGATGCAAATGAAGTGCATTTGCTGTTATATTTCTTGCCCCTAAATTATTCACGAGAACTTCCAGCGTTTCTAAAAGTTCACTTTCATTTTTTTGATCATATTCAATAAATGCATTCAACTTGTCCTCCATAAACTCCTGACACAGCTCATGCTTACTGATTTCTTTCATGATTCTCCAAAAGCCTGCATCTTCTATACAAAGTACTTTTGAATTGAATTCCTGGCACACTGCAATTTCTACTGCATCCCTTGCATCCTGATAAGCCTTTCCGAAACGTTGGTAGGAATTTTCTACTCTCGAAACACCTATCGCTGCAGTATATCCTGTCTTTTCCGAAATATTTTTCTGAATCTTCTCGAAATACTCTTTCGTTATAGTTTTCTCTTTTGTCCGTTTTAATATGCATTGAAAATTATCATTATTCGACAAAACAATTACTTTTTCCCCACCAAAAGATTCTTTTATCATATTTTCGATTTTCTCAATTTTTTCATGAACAATCTCTTCCTGTAGTTCATGTAATTTTTGTTTAATTCCATCAATTTCAATATAAACGATCTGGTACGGAGGTGATGGCCATTTTTGTTCTTTAATCCGATAGTTTCCTTCTTCATTACATGTGATATTTCCTGTCAAAAGATCAATAAACAATCTTTTATCCATTTCCCGACGGTTATATTTTTCAATTCGAGAATGAATGGTATCCATCAAATTGTTCTGTGATTTTATCAATGCCTCCATCACAAGATAATTCATTTCTATGAAAGGCAAATCTTCCGGCCACAAAATGATTGGGAACTGTAATTCATTAGCCAGTTTGATCGCATCATCCAAAAAACAACCAATATATCTATATTTTGTCGCGAGCGCAGCTGCCTTTGCTTCATACAAATTTCTTATCAGATTCATTATTTCTTCTTTTGTGTCACTATATGCATATCCAGTTGTAATATACAAAACATTTGGGCGCATCCATACTTTCATATCTGGTATTTCCATACAATCCACAAAGCGAACAATCCTATCAATTCCACCTTCTCCGGCTGCTAATGTACATCCTTTCGACTGTGCCAGCTCTAATACCTCTTTTACTTTTATTGACACTTTCTATTCCATCCCTTTTTATTTGTATTATAGATAAATATAGAATATCATAAAACACTGTTTTTTCAAATATCATCTTACGCTTAACTTTATCCAGATTGCGTTTCTGACCGAACGTCATTTTTTCTCATGGATTTTTTCCACACTTTTTGCTATACTATTCTCAATACTGGCACTATTAACGACATTACACAGGAGGTTCACATGAAGAAAGTGCTTCAAATATTTCAGAGAGATTTAAAGAGACTCTTACGTAGCCCTGCTGCTGCTCTCGTCATGGTGGGAGTCTGCATTCTCCCTTCTCTCTATGCATGGTTCAACATTGCCGCCAACATGGATCCCTACGGCAATACAAAAAATGTAAAAGTGGCAATTGCAAATTGTGACACCGGTGGACACACCGGTTCGATGGATCTGAATGCCGGAGCCACCATCGTACAGAATCTGAAAAAAAATCACCAGCTTGGCTGGACCTTTGTTGATGAAAAGAAAGCCAAAAGCGGTGTCCGTTCCGGCAAATACTACGCTGCCATTGTAATCCCGGAGGATTTCAGCGAGTCTCTCCTCAGCATCCTTTCCGGGGATTTAAAACAGCCGCAGCTCGACTATTATATTAATGAAAAGAAAAACGCGATCGCTCCGAAGATCACCGCCACCGGCGCAAGCACGATCCAGCAGCAGATCAATGACACCTTTTCGTCCGTTGCCGCTGACTCCATTGCGAAGATCGTGCAGAAATCGGCCGGTACACTGACCGGCAAGCTTGACGGAACAAATTCTACGCTGATGCAGGCGCTTACCGATACCCGTAAGAATCTTGCTGACTATCAGAACGCCCTGAAGGATTTCCAGGCTACGGTAAAAGATTCCGGTTCTTTGATCGATGACACTCTGAAAACACTGGACTCTGTAAATGCTGTTGCCTCTTCCGGTTCTGCTGCCCTTGCAGATACATCAGATCTGCTTGCCACCAGCCGGACAGCAATCGGAACCTTTTCCACAGAATTTTCTACCAGCCTGTCAGATGGCGAGACGCTTTTAACCAATGTCTACACCTCCGCAGCCTTAAAGCTCGGAACTTTTGAGACAAAAGCCACACAGGTCAACACTGCGATCGGAGACAGTATTTCTTCTGCCAGCTCTTTAAATAAGAAAAATGCAGAAATTCTGGAAAAGCTTGCCGCCCTTCAGCAGCAGATCGGAAGTGATTCTTCCCTGTCCGGTATCGTCAGCGAAAAAATTGCAGAACTCCAGGTACAGAATGATTCTCTTCAGGAACTCATTGATTCTCTTGGGAACAGCAATTCCAGCATAGGAAATGCACTGACTACAGCAAGTAATACCAGAAGTTCTCTTGAGACACTCACTGCCCAGAACCGACAGTCTCTGCAGAATTACAGAAGCAGTCTGAACCAGTCGCTTCTGCCACAGCTGAACCAGTCACTTGACGGGCTTGCCACATTGAGCGGAAGCCTTTCTTCTACTTTAACCGGGGTAAATCCGACGATCATACAGTTAAAGGTGATCCTTACCCAGTTAAAGAGCAGTTTAAACGAAAGTGCAGACGCACTTGGTCAGACCGGAGGAACTCTTGAAAGCGTAGATACTGCTCTGAAAAATATTACCGCTGATCTAAAAGCTCTGCAGAGCTCCGAAACCTACCAGCATCTGATCTCACTGGAAGGCATCGACTCAGATTCCATTTCTGATTTTATGTCCTCACCGGTTTCGATCAATTCAAAGGTACTTTATGATGTGGAAAATTACGGTTCCGGAATGACTCCGTTCTACACTAATCTGGCACTCTGGGTTGGTGGACTGATCCTGGTATCCATCCTGAAACAGGAAGTAGACAAAGACGAAACCATTTCCCGTTTTACTCCGACAACTGCTTATTTCGGACGTTGGATGCTCTTTGTCGTGGTCGGACTGATCCAGGGATTTATTGTGTGCATAGGAGATCTGCTGCTTCTGAAAGTACAGTGTGTCCACCCGGTTGCATTTGTGTGCGCTGGTATGCTCTGCTCCTTTGTGTATGTCAATCTGATCTATGCAATGGCGCTGACCTTCAAGCACATTGGAAAAGCACTTGCCGTTGTCCTGGTCATCCTGCAGATACCTGGTTCTTCCGGAACCTATCCGATCGAGATGACACCGGTCTTTTTCCAGAGACTGCATCCGCTTCTTCCGTTCTCTTACGGAATTGGCGCTATGCGTGAGTGTATTGCCGGATTTTACAAAAATAACTACGCAAAGGATCTGCTGACCCTGCTGCTTTTCCTTCTCCTTGCATTCTTCATCGGACTGCTACTGAGACCACTTCTGATGAATCTGAACCATCTGTTCGACAAACGTCTTGCCGAGACAGATCTGATGCTGGGAGAGACTGCAACCGGTGAGCTCTCCCGCCCACAGCTTACACTGATGATGAAAACCATGATGCAGGATGAATACGGACGGGCTGATTTTATCCGACGTGCCAACCGCTTCGAAAAACGGTATCCAAAGCTGATCCGTACCGGTTTTATCCTGATCCTTGTAATTCCACTGATCTTTCTTCTTCTGATGTTCAGTCTGGAATCCAAGATCATATACCTGACACTGTGGATCATTTCCCTGATCGTACTTGCCGTCTATCTGATCTGTATGGAATATATTCACGACAAGACCTCCAGACAGCTTTCCTATATCCATCTGTCTGAGGAAGAATTTTTTAAAAAAGTAAAGGAGGGAAAAGACAAATGAGAAATATATGGACCATCTTCACAAGAGATATCCGGAAAATAAGAACAAATGTCATTGCGCTGATCGTCGTTCTTGGCGTCACAGTGGTTCCCTGCCTTTATGCATGGTACAACATTGCGGCAAGCTGGGATCCCTATGGGAATACCGGGAATCTGAAGGTCGCCGTGGCAAGCGTAGACGAAGGCTATATCGGAAACCTGATCCCGCTCCAGCTGAATCTTGGCGATCAGGTATTGTCTGCTCTTCGGGAGAATACACAGCTCAACTGGGTATTTACAACCAAAAGTAAAGCAATGAAGGGTGTAAAATCCGGAGAATATTACGCAGCGATCGTAATCCCGGAAGATTTCAGTACGAACCTGATGAGTGTATTTTCCAGTGATATTAAGAAACCAGAAATTACCTATTACTCCAATGCAAAAGAAAATGCCATTGCGCCGAAAGTAACAGACAAAGGAGCAACCGCAGTCCAGACACAGGTCAACGAAATATTTATCGAAACCATTTCCGACACGGTGCTGACCGCGCTCCAGACTGTTGCAAATACCGCAGACTCCAGGGATTCGGATGAGCTTGCAGGTACACTAATCACAAACCTGAATAAAATCGGTTCTGATCTGTCTGCTTCTTCGACGACTCTGCATTCCTTCTCACAGATGACCGATTCTGCGCAGCAGCTTCTGGACACAACTGCCGAGTTCTTAAAAGTAACGAAAGAACAGGCTTCTGCAAATGCGGATACGCTTTCCGGTACACAGCAGTCTTTCTCCGGGATTCAGGAGACTCTGGACGGAGCTACGGACGGAATCAATACTGCGCTGACCTCTACCAAAAGCTTTTACGAGCAGATATCACAGACGATCGATCAGGCATTCCAGTCGCAGTCACAGGATGCTTCTTCTGTTGCCAGCACCCTTGACCTTCTTAGCGACCGTGTCAATGCAATCGTACAGTCTTACCAGGGAATCCGTGACAGCATTGCACAGATTGCAGATGCACACCCGGAGCTGTCTGATCTTACCGCACCGATTCTTGCTAAATTAGACGATTCCATTGCTGTTCAGGAAGAACTTCGTGATAAACTCACGAACGCTGCTTCCTCTCTGCGGGATACAGCAGGCAATGTAACAACCTCTAAAAAAGAGCTGGATGATCTGATCAGCTCCAGTATTTCCGGAATTGCAGCTGTCAAATCCGACTATGAAACCAATGTATCTGCTTCTTTAAAACATCTGTCTGGCTCCCTTGGTTCTACAAAAAATGATCTGTCCGATCTGCTCTCCCAGCTTGGTGCAAGTGCAGATGGAATTTATACCCTTGTCTCCTCCGCAGGTTCTGATCTGTCACAAATCCAGAAGGCTCTGGAGACCTCTTCTGATCTGTTGGAGACAGCATCCAAAAAGATTACCGATACAACTTCCAGGTTAAGCCAGATGGAGGCAACCGGAGACTTTTCCGAACTGGAAGACCTGATTTCCGGCGATAAGAACAGCATCAGCTCCTTCCTCGCTGCACCGGTAGAGCTGAAAACCAACAAAGTGTACCCGATTGAAAATTACGGTTCTTCCATGGCCCCATTCTACTCTACACTTTCCATCTGGATCGGCGGAATTGTCCTGGTTGCCATGCTCAAGGTCACTGTATCCGAAAACGGCACCACCGGGCTTAAACATCTGAAGCTCCATCAGATTTATCTTGGAAGATACCTTATCTTCCTGATTCTCGGGCTTTTGCAGAGCACCCTTATCTGCCTCGGTGATCTGTTCTACCTTGGCATCCAGTGCAAGCACCCGTTCCTCTTCCTCCTTGCCGGATGGGTATCCAGCATCGTATATGTCAACATCATTTACACGCTGACTGTCTCCTTCGGAGATATCGGAAAAGCGGTCAGTGTCGTACTTCTAGTTATGCAGGTAGCCGGAACCGGCGGAACTTTCCCGATCGAGGTTGCCCCGGGATTCTTCAAAGCGGTATATTCACTGTTTCCATTTACCCACAGTATGGCAGCACTGCGCGAAGCAGTCGGTGGACTGTATGGTATGGATTACTGGATCGATCTTGGAAAGCTTTGTATCTTCCTTGTTGTATTCCTGATCATGGGACTGGTGCTTAGAAAGCCGATCATTAAGGTAAATGAGGCGTTCTCAAAGAAGCTGGAAGAGACGAAGATTATGTAATTTTCAATATTTTTTACCAGAATACGTTGGATTCTAATTTACGTTCGAAGCCCCCAATAAAAGGAGCCCGTCAGCACGATTTTCAAATCTGCCGACGGGCTTCTTGCAATTATACGCTTCTCTCTTTTGCTACCTGAACATATCCAGTTTTACCGGCGTTCCATCATCATAAAATTCATACAACTTTTCTCCGTCCTTTACCCGAAATTCCTTTCTGTCCGTTCCGTCCGAACAAGGCTGCCATAGTTCCTCCGGAATATCTACATAAATAATCGTTCCTTCTGCCTTTGTACACGAAACATCATCAATTGTAAGCTGAAATTTTGTTCCGTCCGATTTATTCTGCCCCCAACCCAATGTACCTGTTCCTTTTTCAAATACATTATCTCTGGACTCCATATCATCATTTACAATATCAAATACCATGCAGAAATCCTTTTTCTGGTGTACCTTATAGATTCCAAGATGATACAGATCTCCTTCTGACTGATATTCATTATATTCTAAATGTTCTTCTCTAATGCTGAAAAATTCCTTCCAGTTCTCTTTCGTAAACTTCTCTTTCTTTATGTATGAACGGAATTTATCGCCTGATAATTCATAAAATTCTGTATTTACAATTTCATTCTCCTGTATCGTTACCGGTTCATTGTCATCATCATATACTTCTATCTCCTTTATACGATCTTTTTCAGACGCCGTATCCTTTCCACCACAGGCAATGGTTCCTGCTACGATCAAAATAATTCCCAAAAATATAGCATATTTTCTCTTTTTCATCTCATCCACCTCCCGTTTTGAATAGTCTGCCTTTTTCTTTTATTCTATCATATATTCAGTCATTTTATCCACCCAAAGAAAAATGATGCCGATAGAATTTTTCTATTTCTATCAGCATCATATAACATATTTTCTATATTCCAAATCCACTCAGCAATACATAATATCCTGTCAAGATCACTACAAACACCACAATAACCGGGATTGTCTTCTTCATCAGCTGCCCCCAGGATACCCGGAAATATTCCGTAATGATTGCAAGACAGATATGTGTCGGTGAAATCTGCATTGCCGCATAAGAAAGTGCCATCAGGTACACCAGAAGTCCGGCTCCTGCATGCGGTATGCTTGCAAATGCCAGCGGAATCAATAGCACAATCATAGAATTTGCTCCACTGATAATCGTTCCGAGAAACATAATGATTCCAAATGCCGCAAACTGTGGAATTGCAGATCCTGCAAACAAATCCGGAAGTTTTCCGATTGCCCCTGTATAGGTAAGAATGTTCTTGAACATCATCAGAATGATCGTATTGAAGATGATTCTCCACTCTACCGATGTCTTTGCAAAATCCAGCACTTCCTTCAGACTTAACCGATATACAATAATCGAAAGCACAATAATAAACGGCAGTACCTTGATCACAGAAAGATTCAGTGCGATCACAAGCACAATACAAAGCACCAGTGGCCAGAAACAGTACAGAAGCTGTTTGAATTCTTCTTTTTTGTCTATCATTTCATCCTCACTTGCTTCATATCCTTTCGACAGCTTCCGCAGATAAAATACATATCCCAGTACCAGAAGCACCACAACCATCGGCGCCATAAAAAGTACAAATTGCCCGGTTGATACCGCTGTAATGGAAAGTGCCAGCAGAATTGCATTATAAGTCGGCGAAAAGCTTTCTGAAATATGGCGGTAGTAACTGGTCACAAACGTCTTTTCTTCCACATCCAGATCTTTTCCTGTCGCCTTATCTACGATCGCCCCACAGATATTGACAGCTCCTGCAGACGGAAGGAATCCAATGATCACCGGCGCAATTACACACACCATACGCCTGTCTCCGCTAAGCCTCTGCAGTGCCATCTCCGCTCTTTCCAGAAGTTTCCGGTTCTCCATGATCCGCTGCAAAAAAGTTACAAGAATAAAGCTTCCGACCACCAGCAGCGTATCCTTTTCATAAACCGACTGTATCATCAATTTTGCTGCATCCCCAAGCGGAATTCCAAACAGGATCACAGTCAGCAAAATAGCAGCGATCATCGCATCACGCAGTTTTAATTTTGCCAGGACCATCACCATAATGACAATAAAAATCACTGCCAGCTTTATAAATTCGGTCTGCATCTCTTTACTCCAATTCTCTTTTTTCTAATTTTCCTTTTTTCATCCACAGACACCGGTCCGCATAATTTGCAAATTCTCTGTCGTGGGTACTGACCAGGATTGTCGTTCCTTCTTTTGCCATTTTTTGAAAATATTTCATAATGATCTCTGAATTTTCCATATCCAGACTGCTTGTCGGTTCATCTGCGACTACCAGTTTCGGGTTCTGCGCAAATGTCCTTGCGATCGATACACGCCTTTGCTCTCCGCCGGACAGATTTGCCGGATATTCGGAAAGCATATTCTGGATTCCAAGAAGCTCCGTCAGATACGTGATCCTTTCTTTATCCGGTTTCCGGTTTTTCCCCAGCGAAAGTGGCAGCAGGATATTTTCCATGACCGTCAGATTCTGGAGAAGATTTTGTCCCTGCATGATATAACCAAGGTCGCCTCCCCGCAGAACCGATAACTGTCTGTCATTCATTTTTTCAATCTCATGATCCAGTACTGTGATCTTTCCTTCTGTCGGTTTCAGGATCCCGGTCAGCATATGGAAGAGGGTGGATTTTCCACTTCCCGACTGTCCCATGATCGCAACCAGTTCTTTTTCTTCCACTTCCAGATTCACGTGGTCTACTGCGTAAAACTGATTCTTTCCACGTACAAATTCCCGACTCAGATTTTCTGTCTTTACAATCATGATTCCACCTCCTGGATCAGTTTATATAGTTCCATACGATTCGCTCTGACTGCCGCATATAAGGTGGCAAGAAGGCTGACACCAACCGCAAGCCCCAGGCTCTGCAATGCAAGAATCACATATTGGGAAACATTTACATTCAGATATGGCATATTCATACTTTCCATGATCACGTCTTTAAATAACAGGATTCCGCCTCCGGAGAACACCACTCCAAGAAATCCTCCAAGCACACCGATCATTCCTGCTTCCAGAAGAAGCATCTGGAAAATCTGGCTTTTTCGTGCACCAATAGAAAGTAGTACCCCAAACTCCTTCAAACGTTCATTCACAGTAATGTTAAAAATGCAGATCAGTGCCAGGACTGCCATTAAAAACAACAGTCCGATCAGAAGCGCGCTGTAAGACCGCATCTGTTCCAGTGTATCTGAAACTTTTCCGGACATTGCTTTTGCCGTATAAGCTTTCAGACCGGAATCTCTCATCTTTGTGTTGATCGTGTTCGCCACTTCTTTCGGATCTGCTCCGTCTTTCGTCCGGATCGTCAGAAGGGAAACATATTTCTGCGGTTCTGTAAGATCCGTCACATACTTGATCTGAAAACTGTCAAATAATGTATATGCCGTCTCAAAATTCATGAATGCGCAGTTATCATAACTGGTTCCTGTTTCTTCGAGTTTTCCTGCAACCTCGTATTCCTGTCCAAAGAAAGAAATTTTATCTCCCGCTTTTGCCGTAATCTTGCTTCCAACAACAGTCTGACCCTTTTTCAATTCACTCACATTGCTTCCAGACATCCACGGCTGTACAATAAAATCACTTTCCGGTTCAAAAGCAACAATCTGTACCGGAACTGAACAGCATGCCGCATCCAGTGATGCAATGTAGAGCTGCGGAGAAATTTTGTCAATTCCATCCGTCTTTTTCACCTGATCCACCAAAGACTTTTCAAAATAGAAACTGCACAACCCTCCCGAAAACAGAGAATCGCTTAAATCTGATTCATATTCTCCCGGTGCTACGATCACATCCGCCCCAATCCGATCTACTGTCTTATCAATACAAGTTTTCATACTTTCTGTCAATACTCTACTGGTAAACAGCGCTGCCGATAAAATCAGCACCAGTGCTGCCAGAAACATCGTCCTGACTCTTCGATGCCGCAGATTTCTGACTGCAAGTCCAGGTACAGTCAACATTTTCTGTTCCATTTTTCTTTCCTTCCTTTTTTAACATTTTGTTCGGAAAACCCCCGTAATTTTCCAATTAAAATAAGGAATGTGCCTTGGCACTTTCCTAATATATAAGACAAAAGAGGAGCTTCCACTCATCCCAGAGTTCAAAGCTCCTCCACCTCATTCATTTATGTGTTTGATTATTTTGTGCTTACTTTTTCAGCAAGTGGCTGCCATGCTGTCTCTACGACTTTATCTACAGTCCAGTCAGAGGTAATGATTCCTGCCTCAATGTAGTCCTTTGCAACAGCTTTAATTGTTTCCTTTGTATCTGCATTGGATACTGCCCAGTTCTGCTGATCAAGCATGTATTTTGTAAGCTCGATGTCACCAGATACCATACCCTCATCAAGCATGATCTGTGCAGCTTCGTCTTTGTTTTCTGCAATGTACATATATGCATCCATTACACATTTTGTAAGTACCTGAGAGATTACCGGATTTTCTTTTACGAATTTTCCGCTCATAGCCATTACGCAGCATGTTTCATCTTTGAAATCATCATCCCATGTGATAGAACGAAGAACTTTTAATGTTCCGTCATCTACGAATTTCTTTGCAAAACGGTCACTCAGAAGGCAAGCTTTGATGTCACCTGACTGAAGAGACTGGATTGCTGCACTTGATTCAACCTGTACACATGTTGCTGCATCCTGTTTCAATCCATCTGCAAGGAAGAAACGGATGATCATGTTGTGTGAAGATCCACCGATCGGGCTATCCATACCAACAGTTGTGCCTTCCAGGTCTTTTGTTGATTCGATTCCTGAATCAGCAAGTACATATAATGATTTGCATCCTGTCTGCGCACTTCCTGTAAATACGATGTCCATTCCGTTTGTGATCGGAACTAACATATGTGCAATATGGTGTACTCCAAACTGAGCTTTTCCAGTTCCAAGTGCTTCTGTGATTTCAGTACCAGCTGCGATCTGAACATCTAATCCCCAATTATCATAGTATCCGAGTGCTTTTGCCATGCTAGGTCCTGATGTACAGTCACCACCATCATATTCGGCTGTGATGGTTGTTCCCCATGCCGGCTCTTTTTTCATTGCTTCTTTAATTTCATCATCTGACATTTTTGTGATATCAGTCACTTCTTTCTCTGTAGAAGCTTCCTGTTTTTTGGAATCACTTGTGTCTTCCTTCTTTTCTGATGAGCTTGATGAACCGCCACATGCAACCAGTGATACGGTCATTGCGCATGCAAGTAACGTTGCAAACAATCTTTTTTTCATAATTCTTTTCTCCTCTTCATGTTTTTACTTTGTTGCTTTTATATTTATCTTTCAATAAATATCCATTTAATGATCTGTATGATGCTTCAGATCAAGCATCTTCAGAATCCTGTTCCGATATGCCTGGAACTCTTCGCTGTCTCTCTGCTTTGGTTCAGCCAGTTCAATCGGTATATCTGCCTTTACACGTCCCGGTCTTGGCTCCATAACCAGCACTCTTGTTCCCATATAAATTGCTTCTTCTACATCATGTGTAACCATGACGACCGTCTGTTTCTGTTCTCTCCAAATATTCAGAATCTCATCCTGCATATTCATTCTGGTAAATGCGTCCAGCGCGCCAAGAGGCTCGTCCAGAAGCAGAATATCCGGATGATTGATCAGCGATCTTACCAGCGCCACTCTCTGCGCCATACCTCCGGAGAGCTGATGCGGATAGTCTTTTCGGAAATCTTCAAGTCCTACCATTTTCAGCATATGCTCTACCAGTTCTTTATCCTGCTTTTTCTGCATACGCAAGCTGAAGGATACATTCTTCTCTACCGTAAGCCACGGAAACAATGTTGCTTTCTGGAATACCATTCCACGATCCGGTCCGGCTCCAGCAATCGGTTTTCCGCCAAGTCTGATCTCACCGGTAGTCGGTCTGATCAGTCCTGCGATCAATCGCAAAATTGTTGATTTTCCACATCCACTTGTTCCAACAATACTGACAAACTCACCCGGCTGGATCGTCAGATTCACCTCTGCCAGCGCATGTGTGATCTCGTTACTGTCTGTCTTTGCAAAACTCTTTGTTACTTTGTCAAACTCCAGGACACGCCCGTGTCCCTGCTTCTCATCCACTGATGCCATCTTATTTCACAACTCCTTCCTGCCAGCGAAGCACTATTCTTTTGATCACATTCAGTATAAAGGTAACTGCTGTGAAAATAAGACAAATTAAAACGATAGCTGCATACATTTTAGAATAGATCGCCCATGATTTCTGCCACTGGATATACCATCCAAGACCTGCCTCGGCTCCCATCATCTCAGCAACCAGAAGTGCTGTACAGGCAGAACTCATTCCCTGTGTCATCCCCTGAAGAATGTTTGGCATTGCATGTGGGATTGCCACCCGGAATACCAGCTGGTGACCTTTGGCACCTAATGTTCTGGCCGCTTCCAGATATGCCTTGTCTACATTCTGGATACCGGTTGACGATGCGATCGTAAGTGCAAACCATACACCAAGAGCGATGATAAATACACTTCCTTTAAACAGTGAGGATACCAGAACCATGATGATCGGGATCCATGTTGTGGAAGGGATCGGTCCAAGCATCTTAATGATCGGTGAAACCCAGTAGTTAATCCTTTTGCTGTATCCACAGGCAACACCTGTGATCAGTCCAAGGATCGCTCCAATAAAATATCCCGTGAATAATAATCGCAGTGAGTACAATGTACTTTTCAATAACAATGCCCGGTCATCAATGATCGCACACAAAATCGTATTCACACATGGGAAGAACGGCTGTTTTAAAATACCTGTCTTAACCGTCAGAAAATCATACAGCATAATTACCAGTATGATCACAGAGTAAAGCGGTGCTTTATGACGTACTTTTGCAAAATAACTTTTATTCAGTAATCCTCTCATTACCATGATCAGATATAATGCCAAAAAAAAGCAGACGACAATAGTAAACACATGCGGATTAAAATTCTGAACGGCATCCGGCATCAGATAATATATTAAAAACATAATTATCGCTGCAAAATACGGACAAAAACAAATTACCACATCCAACATATGTTGCATCTTCGTCTTCGGAGCACTTTCCATTTCTAGCAACTCTTCTCTCGTAAGCTGTCTTTTACTCTCCATTTTTCATTTGACTCCTTTGTAAATTTTTACCATTTCCTTTAAATGCTTTTTAACTATATCAGCATTTTGCACAAATGTAAAATTGTTATTTCTTATATACAATTTGATTTATTACAATTTTCTATAGTTTTTATCTGGTAAAAGTAAACTTATTAACCATAAGTATGTTATACTAAATACAATAAATTTTTAAAGGAGATATGAATTATGAATTCACAAAAATTATCCGGAGCAGTTTCCTGTCTTGCAGCAATTCTTATTCTTGCAGCAGATAAGATCTTTGCCCCGGTATGCAAAGGAACCATGGAACTTGCAAACGGAGGAGAATGCATGATGCGGTGTCATTATTATGGAATTGCACTGTTTCTTTTCGGTCTGCTCCTGCTTGCAGAATCCGTTCTTCTTTTCTTCGGAACACACGATTTTAAATTACCGGTTGTCATCATTATCACTGCTGTTCTGATCCTGCTTCTTAGCAATACTTCAATTGGCATTGGTATTTGTGCCAAGGCAGGTATGATGTGCCACAAAACTGCTCTTTGGGGAAGAATTGGTGCTGTTCTGGCAATCATCGGTGCCGGAATCAGTCTCTTTGTACATAAATCACAGATGCCACAGGCGAATTAGGATTCACGCAACAACATTTCAAACAGAATATCTGATTACCTTTCCTGTAATCTATAATTAGGAGTCAAAACTTTATGTGTACGCAAAGAAGCCGGAGTCTGACCGATAACACAACTGCCTATATTCAGGCTTTTCTGTTATCAGCCAGATCCCAGCTTCTTTTTTCGCTCTTTAAAGTGTTTCTGCCACTTTCATATTTGCAATCAGTCCCCGCAGCTGAATCAATGAAGAATATCCATCAGTACAGTCATCAATCTTTCCATTTGCCGCAGGATGGAAATAGCGTCCTTTCTTCTCCGCTCTCTTTCCCTCGGCAATTGCTTCTCTCAAAATCTCCCTGTCTTCTATCCGCCTTTCTTCCGGGATTTCATTGATGATGAGCATTGGTGGCTTTACCGTTTCTGTACCGTTTTCTGCCTTTCCCTGCAGTTCAACTTTTTCTCCACAAAATACATAGCCGGTACAGTAATTTCTTTCTGTTCCGATCACCTTCACTCCGTGCGATATCAGCCAATCGATCGTTGCTTTCCGGTCCAGCATATCTTTTGGTCCTGCCGAGATCAGGATCACCGGAATCTGCTGAAGAGCCGGAAGATCCGGGCAGAGTTCTTCTCCTTTGATGTCCCCGATTCCACCCATTCCACAGGTAATTGCAACCGGAATTCCCATTTTCACACAGACCGCCATTGTCCCGGAAGCGGTAAGTGCGCCTGATTGCTTTTCCACTAATGCCTTTTCCAGCAGATCACAGTCAATTCTTGGATAAGCGGATGCCCGGCTTCTAAATTCAAGAAACTCATCGATATCCCCGATCCTGATTTCCCCATGATCAATCCAGGTGATCTTTTTTCCCGGATCTTGCCATTCTTTTTTTATTGTTTCATTTGATACCGATTTTAATCCATGTGTCAATAATGCTGATTCTACTAAATATTCCATCTGTTGTTATTCCACCTTTCTCCTTCTGGATATCAATCCCGTACTTTTTCTCATCATATCATACTTTTACAGCTCAAATTAAAAAACCGGATAAAAATTTGCATTTCTACCCGGTTCCTGTATTATTTCAACAATTGCATCAGCTCTTCAAAAAAGCTTTTTGAGGTTTCTTCTGAAATCGTATAATCTGACGTTATCTCTTTAATGATCTTTTTCAACCATTCGTCCCATTTCATAGTCCACCTTCTTTTCCGCCAAAGGCTTCTATTTTGTATTGTCTACCGCATCCTCCACCAAAGAGTAATCGGCATTATCGCCCACAACATCTGCGTACAGATCATCCAGTGTCGGGTATCCATAATATTTCCATACCATGCTGGAAATACCGTCTGTCTTTGTATCAGTCTTGATCTTAAAGAAATTGCCAGGTGTTCCATAGTCAGACAGATCAATATCTGTATTTCCTTCCCCGTCTGCAAGAATCGTTCCATAATGCATATACCAGTAAACATCATTCACCTTGTCATAAGATCCATCATCATTACTGTACTGATCCCGTACTTTTACATGATAAATAAGATACAGTTCATTTCCATTGCCCACAACAGGCTCCAGCAGATAATCTCCCATATAAGTAAGGCTCTCCAGAGATTCGGAATCTACCCAGCTGCTCTCCACATGATCATTGTATTCCTGTTCCGCCCGGTCCTTCATTTGCTGCATTGTATCATCATCGATGTCACTGGCTGATGTGACATAATACCACAGTCCTTTTACGGTATATTCTTTTTCCCATTTTTCCGGCAGCTTTCCTATGTTGGCGGCATAGCTGTCTGCCATAGATTTATCCAGATATACTTTAATCTTGTCTCCGTTTGCCAATGTTCCATTTGATGCATCTGTCTGAAAATCGGCAGATGTAAGATCAGATCCTGTATAATCAAACGAAACAGCTCCTCCCGGGCTTATTCCGTTAAATGATACCTGCAGGTCTTTGAATGCATCAAATGTCTTAACCTCTTCCAGCCCTTTGACTTTATAGGTTTTATTTTTATATTTCAGGTTGCATTTCACATATTTTGCATAATCTTTATTGACATTCCAGTTGTATTTGACTTTATCTTTGTTGGAAAGATTGCTGTCCGATTTCATTTCCACACTAACATAGGACTGCAGTACCGCTACCGGTGATATGGAATCTGTATTTTTTCCATACTGTTCTTCAAATTCTTTTGTAAACTTCAGTCTGGAATCATATTTTTTCTGAATCTTCTCCCAGTCGATCTGCGGATATACATTTCCATATCCGTTATATCCTGTTGTTTCAAAGGTGACATACTTGTTCAGATCGATTGTTCTTCTTGCACGCGATATCAAAAACCCTGCTGCGATCACTACAACGACAACCGCACATGCCAGACCGATCAGGAACTTGTTCAGTCCTCTTGATTTTTTATGTGTGAGTGATTTTGTTTCTGCTGTACTTGTTAGCGTCTCTTCTGTATTCCGGGCGACCTCTTCTTTCTGCTCTTCTGCATTCTGGACAGCCTCTTCTTTCTGTTCTGCTACATTTTTAGCAGGTTCTTCCTGTTCCAATGGTTTTCCGCATGTTGCACAGAATCTTGAACCATCTGGATTCTCAGTTCCACAATTTTTGCACCTCATATCTCTTTTACATCCTTTCTGTATGTTATATTTTTCTCGTTTATATTATTAAGACGAGTCAAAATCTAGTTTGGTTTTAAAAACAAGAAAAAATTTTTATTTTTTTAATAATGACTGATCTGGTTGATGATCTCATGGTATGAAACAGCTTCATTGCCCAGTGCTTCCGGCTTTCTGTTTCCAAACAATTTCTTTAATTTCTTTTCATATTTCTTATTTGTGACTTCTTTTTCAGCCAGTCTTTACATTTGTTTGCCACAATGCAGTTGAACCAGCTTTTCAACCGCTTTGGATCCTCAATCTGCTTCAGATTACGGAATGCAGAAATATAGGCATCCTGCATGATATCCATTGCATCCTGCTCATTTTTCACCATCTGAAGTGCGATTGCAAACCCTTGCACATAAGTCAGATTGTAAATTTTCTCCAGAGCGTTCTCTTCTCCGGCGGCAGCTTTTTCTATCATCTCTTTCAGATCATTTTTTTCTTGATAATTGACATTCTTCGCTCCACAGTTTCCGCAGAACTTCTGATCACTCCTGATTTCTTTCCCACATCTGGTGCAATACATGTTTTCTGTCCTCCAACGCATCAACCGGTCGTTCCTGTGTAAGCACAAATCTGTAACCGGCTCATCATATACATAAAAGACCGGATAGAATAACTCCTATCCGGCTTTTTGCATATACTCTTTCATTTTTTCATATTCTGACCTGCATTTCATCACTCGATGCTTTGCCTTCTAGTTTTCCTCAGTTGCCTTATCATCTTCTATTTTTGTTCCACAGTTTGTACAGAATACAGCCCCCTCTTCCAGCGGCTTTCCACAGGACTTGCACACTTTCACTTCTGCCTTTTCCTCCGGTTGTTCTGTCGGTGCTTCCAGTGCCGCTCCACAGTAAATACAGAATTTACTTCCAGGGTTCACTTTCTTTCCACACTGCGGGCAGACCTCTTCTGTCGATAATTTTTCAATCATCTCTTTGTTGACCGCGATCTCATCCTGCAGGGATTTGATCTGTGCGGCAAGCTCCGGCATCTTTTCCATGCATTCGTCCCTGTAATTGGCATAGTATGTACTGCCTATCTGGTAAATGACTTTTTCAATTTCTTTTTCTTTCGTCTTATTTAAATTTGTCAGGCGGAAAATCTCTGTCGTATCTTTTGCCTTCTGTGATAAATCCTGACCGGTTTCTGTCAGGCTGTTTTTCAGATTATCAAAAAATCCCATTTGTCTCATTCCTTTCTGTAAATTTTATCTTACCACTTTTCTTGCATTTATCAATAAGCAATTTGTATAATTTACAGCTACTTTACAATCTTTAAAAATCATGATTCAAAAAATCAAACACTTTCTTCCAGTATTCTTCCGCAATCGTATTTTCCGCATTGAATATCTCATGTTTGGACTCTGGGAACTTCACTAGCTCGGCACTTTCCGGTCTGTTCTTGTTTAGTTTTCGCACAAAACGTTCCTGCGCTGCATTCGACACCAGATTATCCTTGCCTGCCGAAAAGAGCATGACAGGTGCTTCGATCTTCTTCCATCCGGTCTTTTCCAGATACCGGTTCAGACGCATTGCATTTCCGAGCCATCCATAAGACGGTGCGTTCAGATGATAATGGGCTTCCTTCGTCCTTTTTTCTTCATAATACTCAAATCTCGGACGGGAAAGGGAGCAGCTCTCTTCAAATTTTCCTGGCTCCTTGTATGGTTTCTGACCGACTACATATTTTGCGTCTCTACCAACCTTGCAGGATGTCTTTGCGATCGCCTTTGCCACATGCCACGGCACCCCTCCGGTCAGTGGGCGGATCATCGGTGACGACAGAATTACCTTCTCAAATATTTCCGGCGCTCTTGCCGCAACTGCTGCCGCAATTCCGCCTCCCATAGAATGTCCGTACAGATAAATCTTCATCCCCGGATTGTCCTCTTTTGCCTTCTTGGTTACAAAGATGAAGTCCTCTACATAACGCTCAAAATTGTCCAGATGCACCAGGGATTCATCTTCTGTCAGACGGTAGCTGAAGCCATGTCCGCAATGCTCCGGAAGATATACGCTAAACCCTTCCTTTGCAAAATAATAGGCGATCTCCTCATATTTTTCCGCGTTTTCAACAAATCCATGTGACAACATCACAACCGCATGTGGGTTTTCCGGAACATAATGCATACAGTGGATCTTCTGCCCTGCGCGTCTTTCCAGATAGAATTCCATTCCGATAGATGCAAGAAACGGTTCTACGATGGTCTGCATTTCTTCTTTGTAGTTACTTTCCTGTAAAATAGTTGTCTGCATGTGTAATAACCTCCCCGATAGATATATTGGTTCGTACTTTTTATCTTCTGATATGATTATAGCAGAGAGGGGAACTCTCTGCTATAGGATTTCTGTATACAGTTCTTTAAAGTTGTTTAAAATTATAAAGTTGCGCTTTTTCCACTTACATAATTCAGCAATCGCATTAAATCTGTAATCGTTACGTTTCCATCTCCATTGATATCCGCTGCATGACTTTCGAATATCCTTTGGCTTAAATATCATATGCATCACAAGTTAATTATAACAGAAAGAAAGACCTTGAGTTCATTATAAACTCTTGGTCTTTCTTTTTTGGGGATTATTCTTTTTTCACATCCCCTTTCTCTCCACATTTAGTGATGTCCTGCAATCAATGCCTCAATTTCTTCCGGTCGTGGCATCACCCGCAATGCTCCCTTACGTGTTGTGATAATTGATGCGGCAGCATTTGCATAAGTCAGCATTTCCTTTAAATTTTTCTCAGTCAGATTTTCTAGTCCATGTTTACATATGTAATGCAAAACACATGCACAAAATGTATCTTCGGCACCAGTTGTTTCTATTGTATTTTCGTTTATAAAAGGTGCTTTTTCAACCATCCTGTCCTGATAATAAGCTCTACTGCCTTCTTTTCCCATAGATACCAGGATAAGCGGGATATCATATTTCTCCCTGATCCATTTTACAGCCTCTGTATAGTCATTTTTTCCTGTCAGCCACTGAATTTCATTATCTGAAATTTTCAGGATATGACACTGTCCCAGACCATACAATACCTGCTCTCTTGCCTCATCCATTGAATTCCACAGTGGCTCACGTATATTAGGATCAAATGAAATGATCGCACCAGCCTGTTTTGCAATTGCAACTGCTTTTTTTGTCGCTCTGCGTACGTTCTCATGTGTCATAGACAGGGTTCCAAAATGAAAAATCCGTGTCTCAAGAATTAATTCCTCTGGAATTTCCTCTTCTGTCAGCATCATATCCGCTCCCGGATCTCGATAAAAAGAGAAATCTCTGTCTCCATCCGGATAAGTATGAACCAATGCCAATGTCGTATGTACTTTATCATCTTTCCTCAGACCGGTCACATTGATTCCAATTTCTTTAATTGCATCTTCCAATTGCTTTCCAAAAAAATCATTTCCTACTTTTCCAATAAAAGCCGTTTTGTGTCCCAACTTCGTTAACATTGCCAGGACATTGCATGGTGCCCCTCCCGGATTTGCCTCAAACAATGGGTTTCCCTGTCTACTAATACCATTTTCTGTAAAATCAATCAGCAATTCCCCTAAAGCTACTACGTCCATTTCTTATTCTCCTGCTTTTTACATTATAATATCATGCTTTTCAACACTCATTGTCATTTTCTTATCGCTGAAAAAATAAATATTTTTCGCATTCAGAGGCGTACAGATTGCAGTGGTCGCCGTCTGCTGTCCATCATTAATAAAAAGTTCGATCGAATGATAATCCAGGATAAAACGCATCTTTTTAAGCCCTACCGGATCCTCAATTCTGAATTTTCGTACACATACCACATCTTTTGTAACACCGCAGTATGTACGGTCGATTTCCAGAAGTCTGGTTTCCTTATTATAGGTATAACTCGTTTCATACTCACTATCTGCTGCCAGTTTGATAGAAAAGATTGTATTTTCTCCATCTTCCAGTGTCACCGTAAGATCAATTGTGCGTCCCTCTACTCCTGCAAGCACTGTCTCGCCTTCGATTTCTGCGTGTTCATAGCAACATGGATTCTGATGATAATTTTCCAGTTCTTTCACCGGATTCTGCCAGATACGGTTTTCTTTTATCTCCAATTCTCTCGGAAATGTCATCATTCCCTGCCAGTCCTGCGAATTCGGTATCACACAGGCATCCCATGATTTCATCCATGCGATCATGATCCGTCTGCCATCCGGAAGTTCTGTTGTCTGTGGAGCATAGAAGTCCATACCATAGTCAAGTGTATGCGGCTGTTCTTTGCTGAATCTGCATCTGTTTGCATCGTAGTCTCCCAAAAAATACACCGAATTATGTCCATTGTGAAACTCATATTTCCGCGCCTTCATATCCTGTGGCGAACAGATCAGCACATGTTTGTCTTTTAAAGCAAAGAAATCCGGGCATTCCCACATCGTTCCTATATCACCATTTTCATTTGATGCCAGAATTGTCTCAAATTTCCAGTCTGTCAGATTTTTGCTCGAACAAAGCACAACTTGCCCAACCTGATTATCATTCTTATTTCCAACGATCAGATAATAGGTATCGTTTTCTTTCCAGATCTTCGGATCACGGAAATCAATCCGGCTGCATCCTTCCGGAAGCATCTCACCTGTCACAACCGGATTCTTTTCATACTTTACATAATCTTTTCCATCACCAAATGCAATACACTGATTCTGCCGTTCCTGCTCACTTCCATCTGCCTGCTTTACTCTGGTAACTCCGGTATATACAAGTACATGCTTTCCATCTGCTTCGATCGCACTTCCGGAAAAACATCCTGCCTTATCATATTCCTGATCCGGTGCAATCGCTGCCGGAAGCTGCTCCCAGCGGACCATATCATCAGTCACACTATGTCCCCAATGCATTGGTCCCCACTCTCTCTGATATGGATTGTACTGATAGAACAAATGTATTTTCCCATCATATACGGAAAAACCATTCGGATCATTGATCCATCCGGTCGGT
Source organism: Coprococcus sp. AM11-30B (assembly GCF_027674365.1). NCBI lineage: Bacteria > Bacillati > Bacillota > Clostridia > Lachnospirales > Lachnospiraceae > Coprococcus > Coprococcus sp. AM11-30B. Next base: position 28,735 of record NZ_JAQDVB010000022.1, read on the forward strand.
GCCGTAACATGGAACAGTGGTTTGGTCGTTTTCTTTACATACACTTGTTTTTCTGTCTCATAATTTCTTGCTTTTTCTAACATCTCACTCATGCATTTTCTCCTGCTACTTATTCTCTTCTGAAAGCGATTTCTGGTACTGATCGAAATACTTCTGTTTAATAGCCAGATAATCGGAAAGTCCGTACTTTTCCATTTTATCAAGGTAAGAATCCCACTCTTTTTCGATTCCACCATTTAAGATCCAGTCGGCTTTCTTCTGCTCTGCATATTTTTTGATGTCGGTATCATACTGTGACACTTTATTGGTATCTTCGATACTCATGAATACATTTGGATATACATATTTGCTGTTCATATCTTTCAGAAAAGTGCATGTAGCCGTCAGGCCACATGCACTTTTGCATTTTCCTATCTTCTATTCCGCCAGCACTTCTTCCGCAATATTTCTGGCATGGTCGGAAATTCTTTCCAGGCATACCAGAGAATCAAGGAATACCACTCCGGCTTCTGTGTTACACTGCTGGTTGGTAAGACGCTTGATATGCTTTGCGCGGAGGGAAATCTCCAGCCCGTCTGCCTCTGTTTCTTTCTCGATGGTCTTTAACGCACTTTCGCGGTCATTGGACTCAAAGGCTTCCAACGCATACAGATAACTTGCAATGCAGACATCCAGCATCTTGTTCAGATGTTCCACTCCAACCTCAGAGAAATCCACCTGCTTTTCCAGCAGTGATTCCGCGAACTCAGAAATGTTTTCACAGTAATCACTGATACGTTCCATATCTGACACGATCTGGAGCATATGCGCCACCTCTTCATGCTCACGTTCATTGATCTGCAGAGTCGACAGCTTGATCGCATAGGATGTGATACCGGCACTTAACCGGTCTACCTTGCTTTCTTCTTCCTTCAGGAACGCAATCTGTTCTTCTTTTCGTTCGAACATAACTTTTCTTGCAACCTCCAGAGAATCCGCAACCACATGTCCCATTCGGACAAGCTCGGAAACGGTTGACTGAATCGCGATACCAGGGGTCTCCAGCATACGGTCATCCAGAAGGACTACACTTTCATCCTGTACCTCTTCTTCCACATGTCCGATCTTCTTGGCAAGCTTGATGATCCAGTCAGAAACCGGGAACAGCAGAACGGTTGTCACAATATTGAATACCGTATGCACCATACTGATCTGTGTCTGGGTGATATTTCCATGCGCCCATGCCGGATTCACAATACTCAGATATGCGATCGCAATAATACTGAAAATGATCGTTCCGATGATATTAAAGATCAGATGCATCAGCGCTGCGGTTTTCGCATTTTTCTTTGCACCCACACTGGACAGGATTGCAGTTACGCAGGTACCGATATTCTGTCCCATGATAATATAGATTGCTGCGCCAAACGGTACAAGACCTGCTGCTGCAAGGCTCTGCAGGATTCCGACCGATGCAGATGAGCTCTGGATGATCGCCGTAACTGCTGCACCCGCCACAATTCCAAGCAACGGATTGTGTCCCAGTGATACGAAAATATTGCAGAATGCTGCATTATCTTTCAGTGGTTCCACCGCTGAGGACATGGATGAAATCCCGACAAATAAAAGTCCGAAACCAACCACAATACTTGCGATATCTTTTGTCGAACGCCTCTTTCCGGTCAGCATAATGATCACACCGATCATGATCGCAACCGGTGCCAGATTGGACGGACTTAAAAATTTGGCCCATTCTACACTGGATACCAGCCATCCGGTAACTGTTGTACCGATGTTCGCACCCATGATAACTCCCATCGCCTGCTGAAGGTTCATGATACCGGCATTTACAAAACCGACTACCATGACAGTCGTCGCAGATGAGCTCTGGATCACTGCGGTAATGAACGCTCCAAGCAATACACCGAAGAACTTATTCTTTGTAAGTGCTTCAAGCAATGACTTCATCCGGTTGCCGGCAGCATTCTCCAGCCCCTGTGCCATGATCTGCATTCCATAAATGAACATACCAAGGCCTCCGACAAACGGAATAATGATACTTGTGTACTTCATAGTCGTGTTATCTCCTCTTATGTACTTTTTCTTTTTCACTCTGATTCTTATTTTACAGGCCATTTACACAGCCACGATTTCATCTTAACATCATTTTTCTCTCTGTACAATAAATTTTCTTTCGTAGTTCTGACGAAAATTATTCCCATTACCCCTTCATCTTTGGTTCAAATATCCATGATGCAATGTACCCAAAAATCAATGCGCCGCTGATTCCTGCCGCACTTGCCTTGAATCCTCCAAGAAAAATTCCGATAAATCCTTCCTTGTCGACTGCCTCTTTTACCCCGTTCCATAAAGTATTTCCAAAACCGAGCAGTGGCACGCTCACTCCTGCCCCCGCATACTCCTGCAATGGTTTAAATATCTGTACAAAACCAAGAATGCAGCCAAGTACCACCAGGCTTACCATGACTCTTCCCGGCATCATTTTCGTCCGGTCAAGCAGGATCTGCGCCAGTGCACAGATGAGTCCTCCTACCCAGAATGCATTGATATAGTCCATTTTCTTTCCTCCTTTAACAATGTTCCAGCACAATTCCATGTGCAATTCCCGGAACGCTTTCTCCTTCATTGAAGCTGACCGTCGACATCAGCGCCCCCGTTGGTACAAAAAGGATCCTTTTCCACTCCCCCGATATCAGCTGTGGCATAATATATGCTGCAAGAGTGATCGCCGCGCAGCCGCAGCCGCTTCCACCGGAATTGGTATGCTGTGTCTGCTGATCGAAGATCGTCATTCCGCAGTCCATATGATTTTCTTTGATATCCAGCCCTTTCTTACGAAGCAGGTCAAATAAAATCGATTGTCCCACATAGCCCAGGTCTCCGGTAATGATCCGGTCGTAATCCTTTTCACCTCTTCCAAAATCCATAAGATTCTGCAGAATCGTATCACACGCTGCCGGTGCCATACACGCTCCCATGTTCTGTGAATCCTTCAGCCCATAATCCACAATTTTCCCAATCGTCACTCCACTGATCCGCACCCGGCTTTTCTTTTTTCCTACCAGAAAGGCTCCGCTTCCTGTCACTGTCCAGGTAGAAGAAAGTGGTCGCTGATTCGCATAGCCAAGTGGAAAACGGAATTCTTTTTCTGCACTTCCAAAATGACTCGATGTTGCAGCAAGCACCAGATCTCCATAGCCTGCCGCCACAGTCATTGCAGCAAGGGCAAGTGCCTCTCCGGATGTGGAACATGCGCCGAAAAGACCAAACACCGGGATCTGAAGTTCTTCCGCCCCCATCGATGTAGCAATTCCCTGTCTTAAAAGATCGCCGCCAAAGAGATAGCGTACCTCCTCCGGCTGTACTCCCGCATTTTTCAATGCCAGCTTACACGCAAGCTTCTGCATTGTTCCTTCTGCAAGCTCCCAGGTTTTCTCTCCGAAAAGGTCATCCTCCGATGCAATATCAAAATATTTTCCAAGTGGTCCTTCTCCTTCTTTTTTTCCGGCAACCGATCCGGCGCTTACCAGATACGGACTTTCCGAAAATGCAATACTCTGTGTCCCTTTCATCGCATTCATGTCCATCCCTCCTTGCTCACACAATTCCGATCAGCGTCCCAATCCAGTAGAGCAGTCCCAGAACCCAGCTGGTGAAAACTCCGTACAGGATCACAGGTCCTGCAATCGTAAATATCTTGCAGCCAATTCCGAAAACCTGCCCCTCTTTTTTGTATTCAATTGCCGGCGCCGCAACGGAATTGGCAAATCCGGTGATCGGCACCAGTGCTCCCGCTCCTCCCCAGTTCGCGATCTTCGGATAGATTCCAAATCCGGTCAGCACCACACTTGCCAGGATCAGGATCAGTGAACACCAGCTTGCAGAAATATCCTTTGACATTCCCGCCTTTTCGCACGCATTTAAGATCGTCTGTCCAATCGTACAGATGATCCCGCCGGTCACGAATGCTTTTGCCATCGCAGGTCCAGGCTTCCTGACCGGTGTTTTCTCTTTTACATATGTTTCATACTCTTTTTCTTTCTCTTGTTGCTTCATTTTCTCCTCCAGTTACCATCTTTTATAGAAAAACAGAAGTGCTCCAAGGCTTTTCCCAAGCGCCATCCCAAAAATCAGCCATGGCACACATTTCAGGATTTTGATCCTCCGGATAAAGATCGGAAAAATATTCAGGATTTCCGCAAGTGCCATTGACCAGCAACCAACAAAAATTCCGGAAAAAAGTCCAAACACCGGGACAATCCATTTGCCGCCAGGCATCGCGAGCCCGTATATCCAGAAAATATTTCCAAGGATCCCACCTGCCATAATGCAGTTTTCATACAGCATGACATGCTTCCCGGTATGTGTCCGGTCTGCAAAATCTGACACTACGCCAAGTCCGATAATAAATGAAAACAGTCCTGCCGCGACTGCAAATCCGGATGCAAGACCAACCACCGCCACCAAAATCTGCCTAATCCACATCGACTTCTTTTTCCTTTCTCGCATAAGCTTCGATCAAAGTTTCCTGAATATCATTTTCATACAAACGCATTTCCACTTCCATCGGCGTCGGATCTGCTGTAAATTTCTTTCTTCCTAAATGATTGAAGAAAATCAGGATCCCTACGATCAGCCCGATGCAGTAAGTCAGCTCTATCAGGGTAAATCCATTCGATTCTTCTCCGGTAAGAAGCAGATAAATCCGGGAAAACATCTTTGTCACCGACACATCATTGTTAAATGCCATGATGGAAAATGCTGCTCCGATAAATGTGATTCCCGCAACTACAACCACTTTAATTCCCTGCCAGATAGCATTTCGTTTTTTCTCCCCTTCATAGGTAATGATCAGGTCACTTTCTCCTTCGTTCTGAATCTGTAGTCCGGGAATTTCCCGATGGATACATTCTATGATTTTCAGAACAGACACCACATATCTGTGCTGTTCTTTTTTCGGGATTTTCAGGATCCGCAGTGGTTTAATCCTGTTCATGATGGAAGAATTGCTGCATTCCATTGTCAGGATATCTCCTAATGTCACATTTGGTTCTTTCACCTCGGTATTCTTTTCCCCTTTGATATAAAGTATTTCATTTCCCGAAGACATCTGTATCCGTCCTTTCTTTTACCGGTAGTGCCTGCCAGATCAGCGTTCCTTCACTTACCTGGTCTGTCCCCCGGACGTCATTATAATAGTAGATCATTCCGATCAGAACAGCTGTCAGCAGGGCACAAAGAACACAGCCCCAGATATATTTTTTTCTTCTTTCCAATCGCATCCGCCTCCTTTGTGATCTGTTTCAGATAGGAAATAGTATCCCTGTTTTTCCAGAAAACATACATCCTTTTATTCTTTTGCGTGTTCCCGCATGGTTTTCAGGATCTTTTTCTCCATCCGCGATACCTGCACCTGGGAAATTCCAAGCTCTTCGCCGATTTCTGTCTGCGTCTTATCTGCAAAATAGCGCAGATACAGAAGCTTTCTCTCGTCTTTTTTTAATTCTTTTATCAGCTCTGTAAGCAGAAGATGATCCAGGATCTTTTCTTCTGCACCGCCTGTATCTGCAATCTTTTCCAGCAGCATTACTTCATTTCCATCTTTCATACCGACCGGTCTGTGAAGCGATTCCACTTCTCCTGCTGCCTCCATCGCCATCACCAGCTCCTCTTTTTCCACACCCGTTTCTTCCGCAATTTCTTCCAGCAGCGGTTCTCTTCCAAGCTTTTCCGTGAGCGCCTCCTTTGCCTGATATGCTTTATATGCAATCTCTTTTAAGGAACGGCTGACCTTCAACATCCCATCATCACGCAGGAAACGCTTTATTTCTCCCGTGATCATCGGAACTGCATAGGTTGAAAATTTCACATCATAGCCCAGATCAAACTTATCGATCGCTTTTAAAAGCCCGATGCTTCCGATCTGAAATAAATCCTCTGCCTCTGTGCCCCGTCCGTAAAATCTTTTCACCACACACCAGATCAGACCGGTGTTTTCCTCCACAAGCTGTGCCCTCGCATTTTCATCCCCTTCGTGAGCCCGTCTGATCAATGCGATTGTGTGGTCCATACAGCTTCCTTCTTTTCCCCTCCTGTCGTTTTCTTCATCCAAACCGTAGTCCCTTTTCCAGGCACAGATTCCACCTGTACTTCATCCATAAATGCCTCCATAAATGCAAATCCCATCCCGGACCGATCCATATCCGGCCTGGTCGTATAGAGTGGCTCCATCGCCTGCTCCACGTTTTCGATACCGATGCCCTGATCCTTCACTGTGACCAGAATGGTCTTCTTATCTTTTTCAATCCCGCACCAGACCGTGATCTTTCCGGACGTCCGGCCCTCATATCCATGAATAATGCTGTTCGTCACTGCTTCGGAGACCGCTGTCTTCACGTCTGCCACTTCCTCCAGAACCGGATCCATCTGCGTCATAAACGCAGCCACTGCCACCCTTGCAAATCCCTCATTCTCCGATCTGCTGTCAAAAACTACTTCCATCTCGTTAAAATATTCCATTACATCATTCCCTCCTCATAAATCTGTATGATCTTCGTCACGCCGGACATATTCAGAATCTGCCGCATCCGTTCACTTGTATGTATCGCCCATACTTCCCCGCCAAGAAGAAAGATATGCCGGTACCGTCCCATGATCACTCCAATCCCGGAACTGTCCATAAAATTCGTTCTTCCAAAATCAAAAATCACATATTTGATATGTTGCTCCTCGATCACCTTATCCGCCTCCCGTTTGATCTCCTCCGCATTGTGATGATCCACCTCTGCTGGAAGAAAAATCGTAAGACAATTTTCTTTGATCTGATACTGCATTTTTGGTTAAACCCCTTTCTGTCTTTTTTATTTATACAAATACGCCAATAGCCTTGATGGATTTATAAAAAGAGTGCGCATTTACGGCACGTAGTGCCTTTTGTTTTATAGGAAGTTCCTTCGGAATTTCCTATAAAAACAAAAGAGAAAGTAACGCCTTTTTTCGCTACTTTCTCTTTTGTGCCTTTTATATTTTATTGTCCCTGGGTGCCTGTTCCACCGGAAGTATTCTCCGAAGTTCCATCTGATCCCATTGCATCCAGTGCGCTCTGTGCCGAATATGCTGCCTGTGTTCCCGGATAATCGGTCGCTGCTTTTTCGTAATTGCTCTTTGCATTGTCCTTATCACCTTTACCGGCATACGCGTCTCCAAGAAGCTTGTACACACCACCATCACTATAAGAGTCATCCATCTTCTGGATCTTTTCAAGATCCGAAATGGCATCATCATAATTTCCACTCTGCACTTCATACTGCGCGGTCGAATACAGGCTCACACATACTCGTGGGAACACGGAACCGGAGATCGAATCGTAGATTTTCTGTCCCTCTTCTCCCAACGAATCCCTGTTCAGTCCAAGCAACGTATCTGCCATATCCGCATTGCTCGTTGTTCCGCCATAATACTGCTGATATACCTTGATCAGGGCATCATAGCTGTCCTGTGTGGATGCGGCGGTCTGCTTTGCCGATTCTACCTCATCACTGCTGTTACGGTATCCCTCCAGTTCATCCTTAAGCGTCTGGATCTGTGTCTTCTGTGAAGCTATCTGCTCGCTTAGTGCAATGACATTCCGGTTTTTTGTAGACGACTTTGTCTGGTTTACCGCCGGAGCGATCAGGAACCACACCACTGCCGCTCCAACCACCATACCGATCAGAATATTGACAACTGTCATCACTGCCGCATTGTCTCGCAGTGTTGCTGCAGGCTGAATGATCGTCTCATTTCCCAGATTGTATGTGACAACCGACTGTCTGCCATGCTTTTCCTCTTTAATATGTGCAACCTGCCGATTCCGCTGACGGTTCAGCTCATGCATATACCGGAGCGTAATATCATTCGTCACATCCAGCTTGAGTGCCGTCTTCAGGCTCTGTCTTGCTTTGGAATACTGTCCGGAATGCATATAAAGAAGTGCCAGAAGCTGATATGCCTTCAGGAAAGACGGATGTGCCACAACCACCTTTTTCAGCTGGATGATCGCAAGATCTTCTCCATTCTGTCTGCAGTATCCAAGGCACTGGTTGTATTTGTGAACTGCCTGATTCACCTTCTCCAGCTCACTTGGATTATCCTGAACCTTACTGATATAGTAGCTGGCAATATTCTCTGAAGCCCTGAAGTTTTTACTGATGATCCACTCTACAAGAGCCTCCGCTACTTCTCCACGTCCATAATAGACAAGTCCGAGAAGATTCCTCGCTGTGATATTTTCTCTGTTAAACTGCAAACTTCTTTTTAACGACACAATTGCCCCGGACAGATCCCGGATCTGCGCTTTCTTCAGTCCATCATTGTACCAGTAGTTCGACTGGTACTCGAGTTTCTGCTTATAGTCCATCAAAATCTCCCCTATTTTTTCTGATCCATCATCTCTCTTAAGATATCTGTCATATCAGACAGATCCTCCTGATATACTGCATTCTCGATATCTTCTACTTCCAGACTTGGTTTAAACTTCTTAAGTTCTTCTTCAAAATTAAGCATCTTGTCCTCCTATCAGTTCTTTTAACTCCCCTATCAGATAGAGCGACCCCAGACAGTAAAGTTTCCCTTCGCTGCCCTTTTCATTCAGTGCACGTGTAAATGCATCAGCAAGCGTGTCCTCCCGATAGACCGGTCTGTCTGTATACTTCCGGAACAACGCGGCAAGTGTATCTGCCTGCGCTCCCCTTTTATTGTCTACTTTGGCAATGACATAAGCATCTGCTTTCGATTCTCTGCATAAAAGCTCGATCATATGACTATAATCCTTATCTGCAACGGCTGAAAAAAGGATTATCAGTGGATGGATTTCCCCTTCCGCCTCTCTTTGCATCCGGATACTCTTTGTAAATTCACGGATTGCCGCAAGATTATGCGCCCCGTCAAAGATAACTCCGGGAAGAACCTCTTCCATTCTTCCCTGCCATTTAACAGATGCAACCACCTTCTGCCATTTGCAGATTTCTGCCTTGTCACCAAATGTATATCTCATCGCCCGGATTGCAAGTGCTGCGTTCATCACCTGATAGATTCCGGTGCTGGCCACCTGCCATACGGTATTATTATCATACTCATCCAAAATAGAAAAAGCAATATGTTTGTCTGTAATTTCTTGAATTTTCAACGCATCTTTTTCCATTTTATACCACGGTGCTTCTACATTTTCGGCAGTTTCTTCTATAACCCGACTACTTCTTTCATCAGAGCCGTCAAAAAATACCGGTACGCCTTTTTTGATGATTCCGGCTTTTTCTCCCGCGATCTTTTCAATCGTATCTCCAAGGATCTCTGTGTGATCCAGTCCGATCGATGTGATCATGCTCAGGAACGGATGCTCGAAGGAATTAGTCGCATCCAGCCTTCCGCCAAGTCCTGTCTCCAGTACAATATACTCTGCATCATTCTCTTCAAATGCAAGCATACCCATTCCATACAGGAATTCAAAATAAGAAGGATGTTCCAGCCCTTCCTTTTCCAGTTCTTCTGCCACCTGCCGCACCTTTGCAAAAATCCGGCAGAAGGTATCATCGTCAATATCTTTTCCATTGATCCGGATCCGCTCGTTGAGCTTCACCAGATGTGGTGATGTAAAAAATCCAACACGCTTTCCCTCAAAAAGAAGAATCGCCTGCATATATGCGCAGACGCTTCCCTTTCCGTTCGTCCCTGCCACATGAAGAACCTTTCTTCCCTGGCAGGGATTCCCCAATCTTCTCATAAATTCACGGGTATGCAAAAGCGTATGCTTCTTTGTAAATTTTGGTATGTCCTCTATATATCGGACTACTTCTTCATACTTCACAATCTTTCCCGTCTTTCTTAAGCGGAACTCTACTGCTGCCCGCTCTTTTCTTCTTTATTATTCTGATCCTGCTGTTCTCCGGACTGTCCGGCATTTTCTGTCTTCTGCTGATCGCCGTCCGTCTTTACAGAATTCTTCTGTTCTTTTTCTTTCTTTAGCTGTTCTTTTACTTCATCTGTATATTCCAGGATTTTTCCATCCATGTAAATATATTCGCTTGAAGTCCTGAAGATGGTATTGCTTGATCCGACCTGGCTGACCGTAATGATGTCTCCATCCTTCAGCTTACTGTCCGGAAGTTCGATCCTTGTATTATTGAGGAAAGTAGATTCCTGCTTTTCATCATTGATGTAAACCTTGCTCCATTTAGTAAAGTTTGTTCCGTAGAGACTATAGGTCTCATCCAGATTTTCTACAAGATCCGTGAGCGTAACCTCCTTGATCCCCATCTGCATATGGCCTTCTGTGATCGGCGGCTTACCATTGTATACATACTGGTCTCCATACAGAATATCATACTGTAACAGCTCCAGATCCTTCAGATAATCCTTTGTCTGGCGTCTCTGCTGGTGATAGTTGAATACCGTACCGGAATGTAATCCCAGGCGGTCCATCACATCCGCCATGATCTGGTAGGACGGAATGTTCCGGTCCTCTTTCTGAAGTCCAAGATTGTCCCAGATCACATAATTTGTATTGTACAGATAACGGTTCTTCATATCCTTTGCTTCCAGTCCCATTGTCGGCAGATGGTCACCATAGAATACGATCACAGTCGGCTCACCGCGTTCTTCCATCATTTTTACCAGATTACCGGCAAACTGATCCATCTCATATACCTGGTTCACATAGTATTCCCAGGCATTGTTCTTCTCTTCTGTCGGTGCTCCTGTTACGGTGATCTTCGGGTTCTCAATCACCTTTTCTGTCGGATAATTTCCATGTCCCTGTACACTGACTGTAAATACAAAATCCTCCTGCTCGGTAGAGTCCAGAGCGTCTTTGATGTGCGTCAGAAGAATATCATCCTTCGACCATCCATTCTCTGTTGTCTGGAGAATATTCATAAACTCTTTACTTGTAAAGCTGTCAAAACCAATATTGTTAAATACCTTCGCACGGCTGTAGAAATTACCACCGTTGTTGTGAATCGCATGGGTTCCGTAACCGAATGCAGAAAATGCAGTTGCTGCACTTTCACATACCTGATTCTTAAGCTTTGTCTTATAAGGATACTCGCCCGGTCCGAAATAACGCAGGTTCATACCTGTCAGCACTTCAAATTCTGTATTGGCTGTTCCGGCTCCTACGGAAGGAACCTTAAAATATCCGGAAGAATAATTTTCAAACATCTTGCGCAGATTCGGAATCGGATCCTCTGACATCTGCAGATCCTCATATTCAATAGGATCAAAGAAAGATTCCAGCTGTACAAACAAAACATTCGGTCTCACACCATTGTCGGATGTACTCTCTGTCATCTCTCCATTATCCGTGATCTTCTCGATCGTGTCTTTGTTATAATCATTCGGTTCTGAAATACCTGTATTAAAAAGGCTGGCTGAGAAACAATACGGAAGTCCGTAATCCTGATAAGCAAATGCGATATTTCCAAAGTAAGTAGAAATAATCCTCTTATCTACAGCAACATTTGTCAGTACAGAATATCCAAAAAACGCTGCAACAACAATAATCAGCATCGGGATCCTGTGCATCTTTCCTTCATACTGTCCGGCACGTCTCCACATGGCAACCAGCCAGATGAGCAGTGCCGGAACACCAATTCCCATCATCACAAGCTCTGCCACCGAGAAATAGTTTGTAAACAGTGACAGTCCTTCTGTAAATGTCTTTAGATCCTGTGCATTAAACGGCGTAACACGCTTTGCCAGCATCACTCCGTTGACAACACCCAGAAAGAGCCACAATGCACTGATGATCAGTCGTGTAAACACCCGGCGCCGCACCAGATAAGCGATTAAAAGTGTAACGAAAATCATTCCGGCATTGTACAAAAATACCAGCGGTGTTCCTGTCATATACTGCCAAGCTGCAATTGCAGAATGTCTGGACAGTGCTTCAATGATAAAGTTAATGATACAAGCCCACAGTGCCTGAAGCGGCAAAGAGAACCGGTTCATTATCTTATAGTACGGTGCCATCTTTTTTGCGAATTTGCTGTTTCTCCGCTTTTCAAGAATCTGCTGTCTTCGCTCATGCTGCTTTTTTAAATGCGCCTTTATATCTCCTGGCTTCATATTCTTCAGCTTCTGCCATTTTCCTTTCAGATCCGGTTTTTTCCACTGAATCTTTTTAAAATGAATTTCCTTCATCGTCTTTTAACCCCTTACGTGTTTCTGTACCGTCAGGCGCAGTTTATGCTACGCCTGACGGTATATCCGGCTAAAAAAGAATATGCCTTAGTACTTTCCTGCAGTGATTATCTTCCTGCCTTTAAAGTCTCCAGACGTTCTTTCACCTGTTCCATCATCTGTGTATACTTTTCAAGCTTTGCTTTTTCTTCATCAACCTTTGCCTGTGGTGCTTTGCTGACGAATTTTTCATTTGAAAGCATTCCCTTTGCACGGTTGATTTCTTTTGTAAGCTTTTCTTCTTCTTTTGTCAGACGCTCGATTTCCTGTTCGAAGTCAATCAGCTCTTCCAGTGGTACATATACAGAAGCATCCGGTACTACGATCGATACGGCATCATCCGCAATACCTGCCTTATCAGCCTGGACAGCAAGTTCAGAAGCACTCATAAGCGGGCATGCGCATGTTGCCAGCTCTTCGAATCCTTCACAGAGCTTCTCATCTTCGCATACTACATAAACCTTTGCTTTACGGCTCGGCGGTACATTCATTTCTGCCCGCGCATTTCTGACACCACGGATAACTTCTTTCATATGATCTGTTATATTTTCAGCGTCTGCATAGCACCAGTCTTCGCTAAACTGCGGCCAGTCTGACATCATCAGAGATTTTTCCTCCGGTACCAGTGCGCTGTAGATTTCTTCTGTTACAAATGGCATAAATGGATGTAACATCTTCAGTGCATTACCAAGAACCGTCTTCAGTGTCCAAAGTGCTGCATTGGCGCTCTTATAATTTTCATCAGAATGGTAGATCCTGTATTTTACAAGCTCGATGTACCAGTCACAGAATTCATCCCAGATAAAGTCATATACTTTCTGTACTGCAATACCCAGTTCAAATTTATCCATGTTCTCAGTTACATCTTTTGCAAGTGTATTTACCTTGGATAAAATCCATTTATCGGTTACTTCAAAGTCTGCCTCATCCGGTTTGGAAATTACCTTATCTTCCATGTTCATCATGATAAATCTGGATGCATTCCATACCTTATTGGCAAAGTTACGGCTGGATTCTACACGTTCGTTGTAGAAACGCATATCATTTCCGGGTGCATTTCCTGTGATCAGAGTCAGACGGAGTGCATCTGCACCGTACTCATCAATGACCTCCAGTGGATCGATACCATTTCCAAGAGATTTACTCATCTTACGTCCCTGGGAATCCCTTACCAGTCCATGGATCAGAACAGTATGGAACGGTGCTTTTCCAGTATGTGCATATCCGGAGAATACCATACGTATTACCCAGAAGAAAATAATATCATAACCGGTTACCAGTACATCTGTCGGATAGAAATACTTGAAGTCCTCTGTCTCTTCCGGCCATCCAAGTGTTGAGAACGGCCACAGTGCTGAACTGAACCAGGTATCCAGTGTATCTTCATCCTGTGTCAGATGTGTGCATCCGCAATGCGGGCATTTTTCCGGCATCTCACGTGCAACAACCACTTCTCCACATTCATCACAATAGTAGGCCGGAATTCTGTGTCCCCACCAGATCTGACGTGAAATACACCAGTCACGGATATTTTCCAGCCAGTTCAGGTAGATCTTACCAAAACGTTCCGGTACGAATTTTAATTCGCCGGTCTTGATCGCATTGATCGCCGGTTTGGCAAGCTCATCCATCTTAACAAACCACTGTGGTTTAATCATCGGTTCAACGGTTGTCTTACATCTGTCATGTGTTCCAACGTTGTGTACATGTTCTTCGATGCTTACAAGGTATCCTTCTTTTTCCAGATCTTCTACGATTGCTTTTCTTGCTTCGTAGCGATCCATTCCGGAATATCTTCCGTATCCTTCTACGATGGTAGCATCATCATTCAGGATGTTGATTTCCGGAAGATTATGTCTCTTTCCTACTTCAAAGTCATTCGGGTCATGTGCCGGTGTAATCTTAACCGCACCTGTTCCGAATTCTTTATCAACGTAAGCGTCTGCCACGATCGGGATTTCTCTTCCAACTAACGGAAGGATGACATTCTTTCCTACGATATCTTTGTACCTGTCATCGTCCGGGTGTACGGCGATCGCTGTATCTCCAAGCAGAGTTTCCGGACGTGTAGTTGCGATCTCAAGGAAACGTTCTGTTCCTACGATCGGGTACTTGATGTGCCAGAAATGTCCTGCCTGTTCCTCATGCTCAACTTCTGCGTCAGAAAGGGAAGTCTTACATACCGGACACCAGTTGATGATTCTGGAACCTTTATAGATAAATCCTTTTTCATGAAGACGAAGGAATACTTCTTTGACCGCATTCGAGCATCCTTCATCCATGGTGAAACGTTCTCTGTCCCAGTCACAGGATACACCAAGCTTTTTCAACTGACCTTCGATGGTTCCTGCGTACTCTTCTTTCCACTGCCAGGTTCTCTTAAGGAATCCTTCTCTTCCGAGTTCTTTCTTATCAATTCCCTCTGCCTTTAACTGGTTTGTAACCTTTACTTCTGTTGAAATTGCAGCGTGGTCTGTTCCCGGGATCCACAGTGCATTATATCCCTGCATTCTCTTGTAACGGATCAGGATATCCTGAAGTGTATTATCGAGAGCATGTCCCATATGCAGCTTACCGGTGATATTCGGTGGCGGCATTACCGTTGTAAATGGTTTCTTACTTCTGTCAACTTCAGCGTGAAAATACTTTTCTTCACACCATTTTTCATAAAGTTTCGCTTCAATCTCTTTCGGATTGTAGGTCTTTTCAAGATTCTTACTCATTGTTTCCTCCTCTTATAAGTCCACCGCGCACTTTTGCTCTCTCTCTAAAGAATAAAAAAAGCCCTTTACAATATGTAAAGGGCGTGTATAAACGCGGTACCACCTTTGTTCCACGAAATAAATCCATCTCGTATCTCTCACAGTTCTATAACGGAAACCACCCCGTGATATCCTACTCGCCCTTTTTCAGATACCCGGCTCCAAAGCTACCTTCTGCAACCACTTCCCGTAAACCGTCTCTCAGCCTGTGAACGGTTTTCTCTTCTTCGGACCAGTCTGCATACTCCTCTTTCTCATTGCCTTTTCCCATAACTATTGATAATCATAGTATTCAAAGTCCGATTTGTCAAGAAGTTCATGAAATCTTTAGAACTTCTTAAAGATTAAATTTTTCACTTAACTCAAAAAAGGCGAAATCCCTCTGAATAAGAAAGATCCCGCCCTAAATTCCTAAGCCTCGTCAATCGCTTTTCCGATATCGTGGCGCATATATTTGTTATCAAATTTAACCCATTCGGTTGCTTTGTAAGCATTGGCACGGGCCTCTTTGAGCGTTGCTCCTTTGGCTGTCACACCGAGGACACGTCCTCCGTTTGTCACGATCTGGTCTCCGTCGAATTTGGTTCCGGCATGGAAGCAATAGTATCCTTCATGCTTCTTGAACTCGTCAAGACCTGTGATCGGAAGTCCTTTTTCATAAGCGACCGGATAACCGTCAGATGCAAGTACCACACAGACTGCTGCATTGTCTTCAAACTGAAGATCTACCTGATCCAGTGTTCCGTCGATACAGGCTTCGATCACATCGATCAGATCATTCTTCATACGCGGAAGAACAACCTGTGCCTCAGGATCTCCGAATCTGGCATTGTATTCCAGAACCTTCGGTCCGTCTTCGGTAAGCATCAGTCCGAAGAAGATGATCCCCTTGAACTCTCTTCCCTCTGCTGCCATTGCATCTACCGTCTTCTGGTACACATATTTCCGGCAGAATTCGTCAACTTCTTTTGTATAGAAAGGACTCGGTGAGAAAGTTCCCATACCACCGGTATTCAATCCCTGATCTCCGTCTTTTGCTCTCTTGTGATCCTGCGCGCTTGTCATAGTCTTGATGGTCTTTCCATCTACAAAGGAAAGAACAGAAACCTCACGTCCTGTCATGAATTCTTCTACAACCATGGTATTACCGGATGCACCGAATTTCTTGTCCAGCATGATCTCTTTCACGCCGGCTTTTGCTTCTTCCAACGTATTACAGATCAGTACACCTTTTCCAAGTGCCAGACCATCTGCCTTCAGAACGATCGGAAATTTGGCTGTCTCCAGATAAGCCAGCGCTTCGTCTGCATTGTCAAAGTTCTCATATGCTGCGGTCGGGATGTCATATTTTTTCATCAGATCTTTTGAAAATGCCTTGCTTCCCTCCAGGATTGCTGCATTTTTTCTTGGTCCGAATGCGCGGATCCCGGCTTTTTCAAATTCATCTATAAGGCCGCCAACCAGCGGATCATCCATTCCTACGATTGCCAGATCGATCTCTTTTTCCTTTGCAAATGTAACCAGCTTGTCAAATTCCATCGCACCAATCGGTACGCATTCTGCAAGCTCTGCAATCCCGGCATTTCCCGGTGCACAGTACATCTTCTCTACCTTGCTGCTCTTTGCTACACAATATGCAATTGCGTGTTCTCTTCCGCCACCGCCTACGATCAATACTTTCATTGGTGCTCCTCCTTCTCTAACGGGCAATTGACACTCTGCCATCTTTTACTGTTACTTTTCCATTTGCGATCAGGTCGATCGCATGTGGAAGGATCTTCCACTCCGCCTGCTCCATCACACGTCTCTGCAGAACCTCCGGTGTATCGCCTTCTTCTACTTCGACAGCCTTCTGGAGAATGATCGGACCGGTATCCGTTCCTTCGTCTACAAAATGTACGGTTGCTCCAACCACCTTTACCCCTCTGGCAAGTGCTGCCTCATGAACCTTCAGTCCATAATATCCCGTTCCGCAGAACGACGGAATCAGAGATGGATGGATATTGATGATCTTATTCCGGTATCTGCTGATCATTTCTTCCGGGATCACAACCAAAAATCCCGCCAGAACGATCAGATCCGGTTTCAGTTCGTCTACCTTTTCAAGAAAAACTTTGTTAAACTCTTCTCTTGTCTCAAAATCCTTCGGCGAAACGCACTGTGCCGGGATCTGATGATTCCCGGCTCTTGTGAGTGCATATGCGTTCTTATTATTGCTGATGACACCGACCAGCTCTGTATTGGTGATCGTGCCATTTTCCACTGCATCAATGATTGCCTGCAGATTGGTTCCGCCTCCGGATACAAGTACAGCAACTCTTAACATAAAGTAACTCCTTTTTCTCCTGCTTCTACATAACCAACCACAAATGCTTCATCTCCAGCTTCTTTCATTGCCTTAATTGTAGCATCTACATCCTTTTCATCGACAGCGACAACCATACCGATACCCATATTGAAGGTATTGTACATCATCTCTTCTGCAATGTTGCCAGTCTTTGCGATCAGGTTGAAGATTGCAGGGATTTCATAGCTGTCCTTCTTTACCACTGCACGGATTCCTTCCGGAAGCATTCTCGGAATATTTTCATAGAATCCACCGCCTGTGATATGGCTGCATCCTTTGACTCTTACACCGGCTTCTTTTACGTTCTTCAGTGCTTTTACATAAATTCTGGTCGGAGCAAGAAGTGCTTCGCCAAGTGTCTTTCCTAATTCATCATAGTATGTATTTAAGGATTCTTCTGTAATGTCGAATACCTTACGAACCAGTGAAAATCCATTGCTGTGAACCCCTGTAGACGGCATTGCAACAAGTACATCACCTGGCTTAATATCAGAACCATCGATAATATCTTTCTTATCTACAACTCCGACTGCAAAACCTGCAAGGTCGTAATCATTCTCCGGCATCAGTCCCGGATGCTCTGCTGTCTCTCCACCTACAAGTGCACATCCTGACTGCTTGCAGCCCTCTGCCACACCGCTTACGATGGTAGCGATCTTTTCCGGGTAATTCTTGCCACAGGCAATATAATCCAGAAAGAATAACGGTTCTCCACCAGAGCATGCGATATCATTCACACACATGGCAACGGCATCAATACCGATCGTATCATGCTTGTCCATTACAAATGCAAGCTTCACCTTTGTTCCACATCCATCTGTTCCGGAAAGAAGTACTGGTTCTTCCATATTCTTGATTCCACTTAAATCAAATGCACCTGCAAAACCACCAAGCCCACCTAATACTTCCGGTCTCATGGTTTCTTTTACATGCTTTTTCATAAGTTCTACTGATTTATATCCTGCCTCGATATCTACGCCGGCTGTCTTATAATCCAACATTTTCTATATCCTCCTGGTATTTTCACTGACATCTGTATGCCTACATCTGCTTGATATATTCTTTGTGTCCGATTTTTTCAAGCTTTTCTGCTTTTTTCTGGACGGTTTCTTTCATTTCTGCAGTGTAATCCTTCAGTTTCTGAAGAAGCTCAGGATCTGAGGTTGCAAGAATCTTTGCAGCCAGAATTGCTGCGTTTGCTCCGCCGTCGATCGCAACTGTGGCAACCGGGATTCCAGGCGGCATCTGAACGATTGAATAGAGTGCGTCGACACCCTCCAGATTCTTCCCTGACATTGGGATTCCGATAACCGGCATCGGGAAGATTGCTGCACACATTCCAGGAAGATGTGCTGCCATACCTGCACCTGCAATAATTACTTTGAAGTCTTTTGCTTCTGCAGACTTCGCATATTCATAGAATACGTCAGGCTCACGGTGTGCCGAGATGATCGTCATCTCATAATCGATTCCAAACTTTTCCAGCATGTCAGCAGCTTTTCCCATTACTTTCATATCTGAGTCGCTGCCCATTACGATTCCAACTTTTGGCATAATGATCTCCTTTTCTTTTATCTATAAGTATTTTAATAAATAGCTAACCACTTATAAGTTATTTTACTAAGTCTGTTGCGGTATGTCAACCGTTACTTATCTGACCATTATTTAATTTTACTTATTGGTATTATTGAAAATCCATAACTAATACTAATTCAGAGGTTCATTGAGGATCTCTGTTCCCGGAAGAACAAACCGTCCATCACGGATAATTTCTGTCTCTGTTCCGTCTTTCGCCACTACAACAATGCTTCCCAGCTCATCATAAGGAATGGTGATATCGGTATGGCACTGGAAATATGCTTTCGACGGATCCTCTTTTCTCAAGATCGATATGCTGTTGTCTCTTGCAATAATCTCTTTTCCATCCGGATTGTAAACCTTTACATCCTCTGCCCAGCTGTAGCAGGTATCCCCTACTGCAAAATGCGGTCCCGTCTTTTCAGCGATCAGAATCGTATATTTATCTGCAATATCATATTTCTTCGCAACCGCATAAGCTGTGGTATTGGTTCCGATCGCAAACTCGCCGATCGGAAGTGTCTGATGATTGTGCAGAATGTTATCGAAAATATATTTTTTATTTTCTTCTTCTGAATCAAAATTGGTGCAGGTATACTCTGTGATCTTTCCTTCTTTAAAACTGATCTTCAGATTGTAATACGGAAGTCCGTGAAGGAATACCTTGCTCACAAAAAGGGTACCTTCTGTTCCTTCCAGTACCGGGGAAGTGAACACCTCACCTACCGGGATATTGACATCGGCAACACAGTTTTCAAAGATCGTCTCTTTTGCCGGATCGGCAAGCGGATGAAGCATCACTTTCAGATCCGTCTGGTTTTCGCCTGAGCCTGTTACTTTTACATACTCTCCTTTATCCAGTGCATCGATCATTGTCTGCTGCACCTTCTGGTAAAGCTTGTAATCCAGAGTATTGATCTTGATCGTTTCATCAAAGATCTCATGATACTGCTCTCCGATTTCCGGAACCGGCCAGGAAATGATCGTAAAACTTCTCTCATCTCCCGGAAGATATTCATTGGTCAGACGTCCGGCCCTTCCATTCATCGCAACCAGAAGTTCTTCCTGCTTTTCGCTTAATTTAACTGCCTCTGGTTTAGCCTGCGGAACAAAAGTCTTTTCTCCGAAAATGTCGATCACTGCCGGTCCTGCATAGCCTGCTGCAATCTCTTTATTCTGCTCGTAAGTGGTACGCATCACTTCCAGCTTTCGCTCTACATACTGTTTATCCATCACAAGCCCGATATCATCTCTGTGGTCATAGACATACTGCTTGTTGCCGGAAATATTGAAAAATCCGATCTGGCTGTTGCGTCCTCTTGTGATCACGCTGTGACTTGTCCGGAAAATACTCGGCTTTAATCCCATTTTGGCAAAATTCTCAATGGCTTTTTTTACGATCCGTTCAAATCCCATTGCATAGTAAATGTTGACTACAGATTTTTTTGACAGGTCTTTTCCGGTATTTACAAAACCAATCCTGTATCCTTCACTGAAGGTATCTGCCATCTTATCAATCTTCTCCTGTGAAAGTGAATTTAAGTATGCGGCTGTCTCTCTTTCATTTACCCCAACATATTCTCCCATACGGTAGAGATAACGCAGATCGGAAAGATCTTCATTCATGATCATATTCACAATGAAGCATCCTCTTTCCGGATCGATCTGGTCTTTGATGCGGTCTGCCGCAAATACATCGCAGTAATCACTTGCATACCAGTAAAAGATTTCCTTCAGGCTTTCCGGCTGCGGCTGCTTTTCTTCTTCAAATTTATTGTAGATTTCAATCAAAAGCTCTGCTCCGATCACAACATACTCCATACGCTGTTCCTGAACATAAGAAATGCTTCCGCGGATCTCGGTGTAAACCGCAGACAAAAAGCTTCCCAGTTCTCCTCCCAGTACCAAAACCGCATAAGCCGGATTTGCATAAGATTTCTCATAGTTTGCTTCCAGTTCGTCTGCATAAAGATCCTTCATCTCTTCCTGCAGCTCTTCTTCTGACATCTCTTTCTGCTTTCCGCTTTCCACATTCTGTTTCAGCTCATCAAGCTTTAAAATAAACCGAGCCACATGCTGGAAATACTCCCGATATGGCTCTGCTACTGTTTTTTCTTCTATTATTGCTTTCATTCTGTCAATTGCCAGATTATATCTTTCTTCCATTTATACACATCCTCTTATAAATACTAAGATCATGGCAAGTAAAATAAGTCCGTTTACAACAATTCCGATCTTGCAGGTCAGATAATTTTTATCTCTTTCTTTAAATCCTTTTACACCCGTTACAATACCGATGCAGGCAAGAATCATATCGAAAACCCCAAAGCTTCCTGCCATTGCTGCTGATTTCCCTTTATTCATAAATGCCATTACAATCAATCCCGCTATCACTGCCGTAACAAGTACTGCCATCACACAGGACCAGATTCCCTTGCGGGAATGCTTTCTTTTTATCTGACCATACTTCCGGCTTCTTTTATTTCGATCTCTTTCGCGTGCTCTTTTTTTATCTCTCCTGCTTCGCATCGTGCCATCTCCTTATCATATTACAAATCGCGAAGACGATATACCCGATCACACCGCCAAGGGTGTTGAGCAGCATATCATCCACATCAAAACTCCCCACTCTTGTTACCAGCTGAAAGCACTCCACAAAGAAGCTCACTCCAAAACTGTAGAAAAGGGTAAGAAAAAAGCTGCGATACCGGCTTGCCATCGGCATAAAAAATCCAAATGGTATGAAAATCAGGACATTTCCGAACAGATTTGCATAAGATACCCATCCCAAAACATCTCGATACAGCCAAAATCTTTTTATTTCACAGAAAAGAACCAGGTTATAATGATATTCCCCGGTTCCTTCCCGTCCATACCAGTCAGAAAAAATCAGAAAGTAAAATAAAAATCCAATATACAGGACAAATAAAATCTTCCCAAGAACCCGAAGTCTTTTTCTGTTCTTTGCTTTCAACTTAAAGCGCCCTTCCTAAAATGTCAGTCCCTTTTTCGCACCAAGCAGCTTTCCACCGCTGACAAGCAAAATGATCCCGGTTGTCACACCAACAACAATAGAAATAATTCCGATCGCAATATTGGCACCGCCGGCAAGTCCCATCACCTTATATGTCTTTTCTGTCACTGTAACTCCTCCTTATTTTGCACCATACTGCTCATAGTATGCGTCGATTGCAGCCTTGATCTTGTCATCGATAACAATTTCACCATTGCATGGTTTGTTGTACAGATGCTCTACTACATCCTTCATGGTTACGATTGCATTAGTTTCAAATCCGTAAAGATCCTTTACTTCATCGAGTGCGCATTTCACACCGCCTTTTCCTACTTCCATACGGTCAAGGGATACCATCAGTCCAACAATTGTTACATCAGCGGCTCCTCTTACCTTCGGTACAGTCTCTTCCATGGATTTGCCGGATGTGGTAACATCTTCGATCATAACCACGCGGTCTCCGTCCTGAAGCTTGCTTCCGAGGAAGCTTCCCTTATCTGCTCCGTGATCTTTTTCTTCTTTACGGTCTGAGCAGTAACGGATCTCTTTTCCGTATAATTCACTGTAAGCGATCGCGGTTACAACTCCAAGCGGGATTCCTTTGTAAGCAGGTCCGAATAATACATCAAAATCATCCCCGTATTTGTCATGGATTGCTTTTGCGTAATATTCACCGAGTCTTTTGAGCTGTGATCCTGTCACATAAGCTCCTGCATTCATGAAGAAAGGGGACTTTCTTCCGCTTTTCAGTGTAAATTCTCCAAATTTAAGCACGTGGCTTTCTACCATAAAATCAATAAATTCCTGTTTGTAGCTTTCCATTTTATTTATCCTCCATCTCTTATATGTTCTTTATTTTACAATTCCAACCATATCTTTCACAGACTCAAAGCCATTCTTCTTCATGTAGGCTTCAATTCCATCGATCACTTCCATCGTCACTGCCGGATTGTGAAAGTTGGCTGTTCCTACGGATACGGCATTTGCTCCTGCAAGAAGGAACTCGATCGCATCTTCTGCGCAGGAAATACCGCCCATCCCGATGATTGGGATGTTCACTGCCTGTGCTACCTGATATACCATGCGGACAGCGATCGGTTTGACGATCGGTCCTGATACACCTCCGGTCTTATTTGCCACTGCAAATGTCTTGCGATTGATATCAATCTTCATACCGGTCAGTGTATTGATCAGGGAAACTGCGTCCGCACCGCCTGCTTCTGCCGCTTTTGCTATCTCAGTAATATCGGTTACATTCGGTGTCAGCTTCATGATGATCGGCTGCTTTGCGATCTTCTTGATCTGTCCGGTCAGCTCTTCTACATGCTTTGCATCCTGTCCGAAAGCAAGGAATCCTGCATTGACATTTGGGCAGGAAATGTTGATTTCCATCATATCGATCGGTTCATCCGCAAGGCGTTCTACCACTTCAAGATACTCTTCCGGTGCATGTCCGCAGACATTCACAATAATCTTGGTATCATAGTTTTTCAGATACGGAATATCTCTTTTACAGAACAGATCGATTCCCGGATTCTGAAGTCCTATGGCGTTCATCATTCCGCCGTAAACCTCGGCTACACGCGGAGTCGGATTGCCCGGCCACGGTACATTTGCCACACCTTTTGTTGTCACAGCTCCAAGCTTGTTCAGATCTACAAATTCAGAAAACTCTTCTCCT
Source organism: Coprococcus sp. AM11-30B (assembly GCF_027674365.1). Taxonomy (NCBI): domain Bacteria; kingdom Bacillati; phylum Bacillota; class Clostridia; order Lachnospirales; family Lachnospiraceae; genus Coprococcus; species Coprococcus sp. AM11-30B. Next base: position 52,332 of record NZ_JAQDVB010000022.1, read on the forward strand.
GATCCGAAGGTTCCTGATGCCACTGTTACCGGATTCTTCCATTCTACTCCGGCAATATTTACACGCATATCCATTAGATTTCCACCTCCGTAGAAAGAAATACCGGTCCGTCTTTACAGATACGTTTGTTGTGCACATTGCTGTGCGCATCCTTTTCCCTTGATTTGCACACGCACGCAAGACAGGCACCGATTCCACATGCCATTCTCTCTTCCAGAGAAATATAGCATTCGATTCCGTTTGTTTCTGCATACTGTTTGATCGCACGAAGCATCGGAGTTGGTCCACAGGCATAGATCATATCTGCTTCCAGCGCATTCTCACGGATTGCATCCATGACATTTCCTTTTGTTCCGACACTGCCATCTTCGGTTGAAATATAAAGCTCTCCTGCCTGTTCAAATTCTTCTTTCAGGAAGGTATGTGCATCACGGTATCCAACCACAATCTGCTTTTTTTCACATTCCATCTGTTTTGCAAGCTCCAGGATCGGCGGCACACCGATTCCTCCTCCCATCAGAAATACCTTCTTTCCTTCGGCCTTCTCAAATGGGAATCCATTACCAAGTGGTCCGATCACCGGAATTGTATCTCCTGCCTTCATCTGTGAAAATTCTTCTGTTCCGGTTTTTTCCCCTGTTACACGGTAAACCACACGAAGTTTTCCACCTTCTTTATCGATCTCACAGATACTGATCGGGCGTGGAAGAAGCTTGCTTCCATCATTGGTATACATGGAAATAAACTGCCCCGGTCTTGCACTCCCTGCTGCTTCTGTCTGGATCCACATACTGAAGATTCCATCAGCAAGCTGCTCCTGCGATACAACCTTTGCCTGTTCTTTTTTCTTTGTAGTCATCTTCTATTCTCCTATAATCCGGATTTGCCGGTATGTCAGAAGCTTCTGTCACACCGGCTCATTCTTTTCTCTTATCTGTTCTCAAGCGCGCCTTTGATATCTGCTACCATGGCTTCTACTGCGGCACGGGATGCATCTCCAAAGTTCTCTGCACCGTATTTTGCATAAGCTTCCTGTTTATATGCTGCAATGATTCCTCTGGATGAGTTTACGATTGCTCCAAGTCCATCTTCATTGAAGAAATGAACCAGATCTTTTCCTTTTCCACCTTGTGCACCGTATCCCGGAACCAGAATGTAGGATTTCGGCATTACTTTACGAAGGACTTTTCCCATCTCCGGATAAGTAGCTCCCACAACTGCTCCGATGTAGCTATAATCATCACCCATGCAGTCTGCTCCCCACTCGGCAACCTTTTCTCCGACCAGTTCGTAAAGCGGACGGCCATCGATCAACCGATCCTGGAATTCTCCACTGGATGGATTGGATGTCTTAACAAGGATAAAAAGACCTTTCTTCTCTTCTTTACATACTTCGATAAATGGCTTTACTCCGTCAGATCCAAGATACGGATTCACAGTAGCGAAATCTTCATCGAACGGTACATAGGATTTGCTTCCTACCTGAACTTTTCCAAGATGTCCAACAGCATATGCTGCTGAAGTAGAACCGATATCACCTCTCTTGATATCTCCGATGACAACAAGTCCTTTTTCTTTACAGTAGTCTACCGTCTTCTTGAATGCCTGAAGTCCCGGAATTCCGAACTGTTCGTACATAGCGATCTGCGGTTTAACTGCCGGGATCAGATCATAAGTCTTATCCACGATCTCTTTGTTGAACTGCCAGATAGCTTCTGCTGCTCCTTCCAAAGTCTCTCCATACTCTGCAAATGCCTTTTTCTGTACCTGCTCTGGTACATAGGAAAGCATCGGATCCAGTCCGACAACGATAGGTGCTCCTGTTTTTTTAATGTTAGCGACTAATTTGTTAATCATCTTATTCCCTCCAGTTTTCTATTTATATTTTTGCTGTAACAGAAAGTATTGTCCTTTTGTTACCTGAAAAAAAATATTCTTTACTTATGATATCATATTAAAAACTAAAAGGGAATGCCGTTTTCGGCATTCCCTCCGGATTTCTGTTATTGATTGATTTTATTTCTCACCTGTTCCAATGCTGCATCAAGCTGATTATCTGCATCCGGATTATTCTCATCCTGCTGATATTCAACTTCTACGTCCGGCGTAATTCCTTTTTTGTGAATATTTCTTCCATTCGGAGTATAGTACTCAGCCATTGTCAGCTTCACACAGGTTCCATCTCCAAGATCAAAAATCTGCTGAACGATTCCTTTTCCGTAAGTTGTTGTTCCGACGATCGATCCAAGTCCGTAGTCCTGGATCGCTCCGGCAAAAATCTCGGAAGCACTTGCACTGTTGCCGTCAACAACAACCGACATCGGCTTCGTAAACTGGTGTTCATCATCCGATGAGATCACCTCTTCGTGACCACTCTTGTCTTTTGTTGACACGATCGTACCTTTTGGCAGCAGCAGATCCAGCATCTGTGTGACTGTCGCAAGATTGCCTCCCGGATTCGCCCGAAGATCAACCACAAGTCCTTTCATCCCCTGGTCCTCCAGACTGCCGAGTGCACTCTTGAACTGGTCATAGGTCACACTGTCAAATTCCGTAACCCGGATATAACCGATCTGGTCATCCTTCATTTCAGACTTGACTGTCTCCACCTGGATTTTTCTCCGGGTAACCGTCATTGTCACTTCCTTCGCATCATCCCCACGCAGGACTGTGATATCAACAGTCGTATTCTCTACACCGCGGATCAGCTGTACAACATCGGAAAGATCCGTTCCACTTACATCCTTATCTCCGACCTTATACAGAATATCATTTGCCTGGATACCTGCTTCATTCGCCGGGCTGTTCTCATAAACCTGAACTGCAGTGATCACCTTAGTTTCCTGATTCTGCGAAAAAACAACTCCGATTCCCGAATACTCTCCCGAAGTTGATTCCTGCAGGGATCTGGTCTGTTCTTCATCATAATATACAGAATACGGATCTCCCAGTGCATTAATGTATCCACTGTAAAGTCCGTTCTCCAGATCTTCTTCTTTCAAATCATCTGTATAAAGATAATTTTCATCAATCAGCTTTTTCAGTTTATTCAGTTTTTTCTCTTCCTGCGCATTTACGACCTTTTCCTGACTGGTCCCAAGGTCTACACCTGCGACATTCATAATTCCAAGTGCCGCAGCACCTACCATAAACATGGCGAGGGCGCCTGTAAGCGCCCCCTTCCAAAAATTCTTTTTATTATTTTCCATCATTTACTCTTTCATACCTGTTATGTATTATCTTACAGATAGTTCAGTGGATTGACCGGTACACCACCTACATGAACTTCAAAGTGAAGATGTGGTCCTGTGGAAATTCCGGTCGTACCGACATTTCCGATCACCTGACCTCTTGCCACCGTCTGTCCCACGCTAACATTCATCGAACTCAGATGCTGATACCATGTCTGCATTCCATTACCGTGATTGATTACGATGTAATTTCCACGTGCACTATTGTACTGTGCGGTAATAACAGTTCCAGAATCAGCCGCATAAACCGCAGCTCCGTATCCTGCACCATAATCGATTCCGTCATGACCGGTTGTTGCACCTGCAGTCGGTGCCACACGTCCGCCAAAGCCACTGGTAATCGCTGCTCCCGGTACCGGATGTGTAAGTGATCCGGTTCCCGTTGCACTTGCATTGCTGCTCGTATTGCCTGAACTACTTGTGCCTGACGAAGCTGATGCCTGAGCTGCCGCCGCTGCCTGTGCAGCCTGAGCGGCTGCCGTTGCTTCTGCTTCTTTTCTGCGGGCTTCTGCCGCCTCTGCTTCTGCAATCAGCTGCTTCAGCTTGTCAGCATTACTGCTGATCTCAGATGTCAGGTTATTGATCTGAATGTTCTTATCAGCAAGAAGCTTTTCTACGTTTGCCTGTTCTCCTGCAAGTTCATCCTGCAGGCTTTCCAGCTCTGCATACTCTTTTTTAAGTGCATTTTCTCTGTTCTCGACATCTTTTCTTGTATCTTCGTATTCTACAAGAAGTTCACGGTCACATTTGGAAATCTTGTTGATGTATTCTGCTTTGTTCAGCAGATCTGCAATACTGTTAGCTTCCATCAGGATCTCCAGGAATTCATTGCTCCCGTTCTCATACATATACTTGATACGTAGCTTCATCGTCTGGTACTGGTCATCTTCGTTGGCTTTCGCAGTTACCAGCTCTGTCTCTGCATCATTGATCTCCGTCTCTTTTGCAGTCAGATCTGACTGTGTCTTCTCCATCTTTGATACAATGGAATCCAGTTCAGAAGAAAGTTCCGACTTCTCCGCCTCAGCCGTATTCTTCTGCTGTTCCAGCTCCTGCTGCTTCTTTTTCGCATCCGAAATATCATCAGCCTGTGCCGGAATTACCATACTGAAGCAAAGCGTAAACGTCAGTAACGCCCCAAGTATCTTTTTCCCTCTTATCATATTCGTCTCCCTTAAATATTATGCGACTAGACTCTTAAGTGCTTTCTAATCGTAAAGAAACTTCCCACAAAACCAATTCCGATTCCCAGTAAAAGTCCGACCGGAAGCAGTGTCTTGTATACCTGCCCCACCGGAAGGAAATCCAGAATATTATTCAGCAGACTGAATTTTGTAAGAATATAAGTAATTGCTTTATTATAAAGTACATAAAGGATACCAAGCGGAATCGCCGCACCGACAAGACCGATCAGGATACCTTCAATGATGAACGGTGCCCGTACAAAACCATCCTTCGCACCGATATATTTCATAATTGCAATCTCTTCCCTTCGGACAGTAATACCCATTGTGACCGTATTGCTGATCAGGAAAATGGATACTGCCAGAAGAATCGCGATGATAACAACCGATACATACCATACCAGCTTGTTCACGCTGTTCAGTGTATTGGCTACGGTATCTGATTTGTTAACCTTGCGAACCCCATCAAGGCTTTCCGCAAAAGAAACCAGCTTCTTCTGTGAAGCCACATCTGTCATATATACTTCATAGTTGTCAGATCCTGCCAGAGGGTTATCATTTTTAAATCCTTCTGCAAGATCACTTGATTCGCCAAAATACTGATCTTTAAATGTCTCCCATGCTTCGTCCGCAGACACATACTTGATCTCTTTTACACCATCCTGCTTTTTAAGCTGTGCGCCAATATTATCAATCTGCTCCTGCGTTGCATCATCATTAAAAAATACAGTGATTGCCACGCCTTCTTCTGCTTTGTGTACAATATACTGGAAGTTCATAATAATTGAGAAAAACAGTCCGAACACAAAGATACATGCAGCCATAGTTGCAACAGATGCCAGTGAAAACATCTTATTTCTTCCAATATTCTTAACTCCCTGTTTCACGGAGTATCCAACTGTACTAATCCTCATGCTTATACCCACCTTCTTGTTCGTCGCTGACAATGACACCCTTCTTCATCGTAATAACGCGCTTTTTCATCTCGTTTACAATTTCCTGGTTGTGAGTAACTACCAGAACTGTAGTTCCTCTCTCGTTCGCTTCTTCAAGAAGTTTCATGATCTCCCATGAGTTGGTTGGATCCAGGTTTCCTGTCGGTTCGTCAGCCAGCAAAATGGCAGGCTCATTTACAACAGCTCTGGCAATTGCAACTCTCTGCTGTTCTCCACCGGACAATTCCTTCGGGAATGCTTTGTACTTCTGTGCCAGTCCGACCAGTGACAGAGCCGCCGGCACTTTCTTTTTGATGACACGGGTTGATTTTTCTGTAACCCGCTGTGCAAATGCAATATTCTCATAAATATTGCGGTCTTTCAGAAGTCTGAAATCCTGGAATACAACGCCGATTCCTCTTCTGTACTGCGGAATCTGGCGATGTTTCATACGATTCAGATTCTGACCGTTGACAATAATCGTACCTGACGTTGGTTCGATCTCCTTCATCAGAAGACGTATCAACGTGGACTTTCCGGAACCGCTGTCTCCAACTACGAATACGAACTCTCCCTGTTCGATCCGAAGGTTGATACCATTGAGTGCAGCAATACCCTTCGAGTATTCCTTGGTAACTTCTTTAAGTTCTATCATATGCTCCTCCTAATTATCCATACTCCGATATAACTTAATACTCCAGTGTTTCCATGTATTTCATATATTTGACTACCATCAGCGCGATCTTGAATGTGATTGCGTCCTCAAATACGCGCAGATCCAGTCCTGTGCTCTTCTGCAGTTTGTCAAGACGGTACACCAGTGTATTTCTGTGAATATACAGCTGTCTTGATGTCTCGGAAACATTCAGGCTGTTCTCAAAGAACTTATTGATGGTCGTGAGCGTCTCTTCATCAAATTCGTCCGGAGATTTCCCCTCAAAAATTTCGCGGATAAACATCTTGCAGAGCGGAATTGGGAGCTGATAGATCAGTCGTCCGATTCCAAGCGCACTATATGCAATAACTTCCTTCTCGTCGAAGAAAATCTTTCCTACATCGAGCGCAAGCTTCGCTTCTTTGTAAGACTTGGATACTTCTTTGATGTCATTGACGATCGTACCATATGCGATACGGACATTCTCTTCTCCTTCTGCTTTCAGAAGATCAAGAATCTCATGCGCAGTCTTGTCCATCTCCGGATATCCATCGCCAGGACCTAATTCTTTTACTACGATGATGTTCTTCTCATCAACAGCTGTAATAAAGTCCTTGCCCTTTCCACCCAGAACAGAACGGAGACTGTCAAGCGCACTGACATCTCTCTCCCGAGAAGTCTCAACTATAAAGATATCACGTTTTACCTCTGTGTCAATATGTAATTTTTTGGCGCGATTATAAATATCCACCAGAAGAAGGTTGTCAAGAAGGAGGTTTTTGATGAAATTATCCTTGTCAAAACGCTCCTTATATGCTACCAGAAGATTCTGGATCTGGAAGGCTGCAATCTTGCCAACCATATAAACATCTTCACTGCCGCCATTGGCGATCAGAATGTACTCCAGCTGGTGTTCATCATAAATTTTGAAAAACTGATACCCCTGAATCACCTGGCTTTCTGCCGGAGATTCTACAAACGAAAGAACGGCATTCTCATAATCTCCAGGCTCCGGAAATGTTGTCGCCAAAGTCTTTCCATCTGTATCCATCACTCCAAGATCAATCCTTGTAATTGATTTCAACCCTTCAATCGTATTCTGCAGTATCTGATTTGATATCATATTCTCTCTCCTCCATCCTCCGTGGTTCTATACACTTTGTACAATCTTCATCCCCCGCAACTGTGGACTTAGCCATATACATATAATACTTTAATACATATTACCAAAAAAATAAAGAGGAAATCACATTTTTTTATGCATTTCCTCAATTGAGTTTATTATAAAATTTATTCTATCAAAAAAGATTTTTTGATTTTTTTTATTATTTTCAGTCTTTTGTCGCTTCAATTATACTTCTTTTCTTTTTTGCTCTTTTTTGATCTCCCGTTTTAAAATCCTTTTACCGATAAAATTTTTCAGGTGATCTGCCCAGTTCTCACCATTTGCAAAGGAAGCAATACTATGTCCTGTTCCAAACCACATTCTGGTATTCAGCTGCTCTTTGCACCGGTAAACAAACTGTTCCTGCCAAGGGAAATCCATGCTGGCAATCACACAGTCTACTTCTCCGCCGTTGACCAGATTGGTGATCCTGTCATCTTCACTTTCGTCTGCCGGTACTGCTTTCATACCGACAACCTGAATCCCACTGTATGCCTCATGCAGATAGCCCTGCAGTCTGTCTCCTTCTTCCTCAGATCCTGCCAGTATAAATATCTTACAGCGGTTCTTATGAAAATAATGGAATACCATCTTCAGCATCGTCTGATCCTCCATCTCCTGGATCCGCTTTCTATCTGTGATCTTTGCAGCTTCAAGAATCGCCATATCTCCCGGAAGCAGAAGATCCAGTTTCTCCAGCTCTTCTTTCATACCGTCAAGCTGTGTCGCTCTCATCAGGGTATCCACCGTAACAATATCTACTGTGTTAAGTTCTTCTGTCTGCATATATTCTGCAATGATCTTCATCGCATCTTTTGCCGTACAGTTATCAAGCTGTACGTCCAGTACGTTCATTTTTTCATTCATTTGCCTCACCCGTTCCATTTTCTCGGTTTTTGCGGTCAAGCGATTATATCAAACATACAGTGCTTTTTCAACAAACGTTGCAAAATATTCACATTTTTTAAAATTTGTAATATTATTGTAAATTCCCAGTCTCATTCTTCCTGGATTTTTTTGAAATGATTCCTCCGATCCGCCCGGTTTCTTTTGATGACAGACTCTTCCAGCCATCTTCCAGAACCTTATCGAGAAGTCCAAGCTCCTCCGCAATCTCGTATTTTACCCGCTCACTTGTTTCCAGATTGGGGATATCTTCGCGTCTGATTTTCTTTGTCTTTGTGCTTTTCATACCTTTCAACTCCTTTTTCAGAGTGTTTCCCCAATTACGGATTTTATACATTTATACCTGATTATTATAAAAGAAGCCGAAAACATTACTTCCGACTTCTTCTCCTTCTGCCTTTTCTTTATCGGCAAAGCTCTCTTATTTTTTATTCCGGATCCGGAATGATAACTGCTGCAACAAAATAGGCAACCACGGCAGTCCCACAGCTTACGCAAGCCAGCAAAACACCTCCAAGCCGGATCAATGTAGGATCGATATTAAAATATTCTCCAAGGCCTCCACATACACCGCAGATCTTACGGTTTGTTACGGATCTGTATAATCTTTTCTGTTCCATAAAAATTCCTCCTAAAAGTTTCTCCTATTTTTGTGTTTCTTCTATTATATATGTGTTTCATCTGATACATTTTTCTGTCTATGTTAATTCTAATGGAAACAGATCTCCACGCTGCCTGCTCCGTTCGATATCTCAATCGTGCGTTTACTGCCATTATCGATTGACTTCTCTGTGCTTAAGCCGCGAAGATCTATATCTTCTCCAATTTCTACCGAACCGGCACTGCTATCCAGTTCATAATTATAATCCTCCACTTTTCCTTCCAGATTCAGTGTGACGCTTCCAGCACCACAGTCAATGTCCACTTCTTTTTCCACTGTTCCATAAAAATCCAGACTTCCGGCACCTGTTTCTACATCTAACTCCTCTATATCTGCATTTTTTATTGTACAGCCTGATGCCCCGCTTTCAATCTTAAGGCTTTTCGCATTTAGTCCATCGATCTCTGCTGTTACTGCACCATATTCCATGTCCACCTGATCGAACTTGTAATCTCTTGGAAGATAGATCACAAGTGTTCCCTTTACGTTTCTCACATTTTTGAAATCGAAACTGCTGCGCTTTTTCGTTGTTATTTCCAGAGTTTTCCTGTCATCGGACAGTCTTTTCTGCACTACATTTTCCGTTTTCATCCTGGAATCATCCACATGGATCTTATCATCCGTCCCCGTCTTGATCTGTACCTCACTTGCACCGATATCAAGCTTCAGATTCTCTACGTTCGAAAATGTCTCCTCTGATACAACATTTTCTGTCTCTTCCGGCTCATCATCGTCGTCATCATCATCCCAATCTTCCTCGAAAGAAACGTAATCCTTTCTACTACAATATATTTATGGTTAATATCCCTTACAGCCAGTAAGGAATTATC
>NZ_JAQDVB010000023.1:0-423 GCF_027674365.1 Coprococcus sp. AM11-30B
GGAGAAGGGCTTGCAAAAGAATATGACGGACATATGGCAGCCATCGACGGCTTTACCGGGACCATCTACATTGATCCGGATGAAGAGACCATGAAGGCTATGACCGAAAAGCGCGAAGAAGACCGCAGACAGAAAACACTTCTGGAAGAACTGAAGGGCAAAGAGAATGTCACCCTTTCCGGACAGAAGATTAATGTCTATGCGAATATCGGTAATCTTTCCGATGTGGGCGCCGTACTTAAAAATGATGCAGGAGGGATCGGACTTTTCCGAAGCGAATTCCTGTATCTGGAAAGCGAAGATTTCCCGACCGAAGAACAGCAGTTTCAGGTATACAAACAGGTTGCAGAAAATATGGCAGGCAAAAAGGTCATTATCCGTACCCTGGATATCGGAGCAGACAAGCAGGTGGATTACTTTGGA
>NZ_JAQDVB010000023.1:433-61076 GCF_027674365.1 Coprococcus sp. AM11-30B
CTGTACCGGGCATCTGCTTACGGACAGATCGCCATCATGTTCCCGATGATCATTTCGGTAAAAGAAGTGAAGCAGATCAAGGAGATCATCGAAGAGGTCAAAGCAGAGCTTCGTGAGGCACAGATCCCGTTCCGTGAGGATGTGGAACTGGGAATCATGATCGAGACACCGGCCGCCGTTATGATGAGCCGTGAGCTTGCAAAAGAAGTGGATTTCTTCAGCGTAGGAACCAACGATCTGACTCAGTACACGCTGGCGATCGACCGTCAGAATCAGAAGCTGGATGCCTTCTACGATCCGCACCACCCGGCAGTCCTTGCAATGATCCGCATGGCAGCCGAAAATGCCCACGCAGAAGGAAAATGGATCGGAATCTGTGGCGAACTCGGAGCCGATCTCGAACTGACGGAAGAATTCCTTGCCATGGGACTGGACGAATTATCTGTCTCTCCTGCAATGGTACTTCCGCTCAGAAAGAAGATCAGAGAGAGCAAATAGTTGCGGTATACAGCTACTATGAACAGTAATAGCGAATAAGAGTTAGAAATCAGAGAGAAAGTAATGTGTTTACTTTCTCTCTTTTTTTTGCTAAAATATTCTCTGCTACAAGAAAAATGTGCGAGGATATTTTAAGGAGTGAGAGGGAATATCCGAGACAGACAGCAGGAGGAAAACAATATGTTGGAAAAGGTGTTTAAGCTTAAAGAAAATCACACCGACGTCAAAACTGAGATTCTTGCAGGTATTACGACATTTATGACGATGGCGTATATCCTGGCAGTCAATCCAAGCATTCTTTCCGCAGCGGGTATGGATCAGGGGGCAGTCTTTACTGCAACAGCACTTGCATCACTGATCGGTACGCTGTGTATGGCAGCATTCGCAAATTATCCATTTGCACTTGCACCTGGTATGGGACTGAATGCTTACTTTGCTTATACTGTAGTAATCGGTATGAACTACTCATGGCAGACTGCACTGACTGCAGTATTTGCAGAGGGTATTATCTTCATTATTCTTTCCCTGACGAATGTCAGAGAGGCGATCTTCAATGCGATCCCAGTTTGTCTTAAGACAGCAGTCAGCGTTGGTATCGGATTATTTATTGCATTTCTTGGACTTCAGAATGCCAATATCGTTGTCGGAGGATCTACTCTGGTACAGCTCTTCTCTGTAGATGCATATAATCAGGCAAATGGAGTGGAAGCAAGCTTCAATAACGTTGGAATTACTGTACTTCTTGCAATCATAGGTGTGCTGATCACAGCAATCATGGTGATTAAGAACATCAAAGGAAATATCCTTTGGGGTATCTTGATCACATGGATACTTGGAATCATCTGCCAGATAGCAGGTCTTTATGTACCGAATCCGGAGATCGGATTCTACAGTCTGCTTCCGGATTTCAGTTCCGGACTTGCAATTCCAAGCCTTGCACCGGTATTTGGAAAGCTTGATTTTAAGAATGTATTTTCACTGGAATTCGTTGTTGTAGTATTTGCATTCCTTTTCGTAGATCTTTTTGATACACTCGGAACTCTGATCGGTGTATCTACAAAGGCAGGCATGCTTGACAAAGACGGAAAGCTTCCGAGAATTAAAGGGGCACTGATGGCAGATGCAGTTGCAACTACAGTTGGAGCAGTACTCGGAACTTCTACAACAACAACATTCGTAGAGAGTGCTTCTGGTGTAACAGAAGGAGGACGTACAGGTTTAACATCCCTGACAACAGCGATCCTGTTTGGAATTTCCCTTTTCTTATCACCAATCTTTCTTGCAATTCCGTCCTTTGCGACAGCTCCGGCACTAATCATCGTCGGCTTCTATATGCTGAGCAATGTGGCAGGAATTAACTTCAGTGATTACAGCGAAGGAATTCCGTGCTTTATCTGTATCGCGGCAATGCCATTCTGCTACAGTATTTCAGAAGGTATTTCCATGGGAGTGATTTCTTATGTAGTAATCAACGTACTTACAGGAAAAGCAAAAGAAAAGAAGATCAGTGTACTGATGTATGTACTGGTGATACTGTTTATCCTGAAATATATTTTCTTATAAGATGATGATACCAGGGTCAAAAAGGTCAGAAAGCCGATGCAAGCTTGCTTAGCAATGGAGCAATCTGATTACATCAGTGAGCGGCAAAATTTATTTTTGACACTCACATCATAAGATAAAAAGAATATGGGGATATGTGAAAGCATAGGGACTGTCCGGTAATGGATAGGATTCTGTGCTTTTTGCGTGTCAGAATCGGTGCCGGGTGAGATACTTTGGATTGACTAGCACCCGTACAAATTGCTATAATGGAAAAAGACAAAACAGAGAATCACAGGGGAAAATATATGAATTTACTGACAATGGAACATGTATCCAAAGCCTATACGGATCGTGTGCTTCTGGATGATGTGGGATTTGGAATCAACAAAAATGAAAAAATCGGTGTGATCGGAGTCAACGGAATGGGTAAATCCACTTTGCTGAAAATCGTTGCCGGAATCGAAGAAAGTGATGCCGGAACGATCAGCATGGGGAATCAGGTGAAGATCTGCTATCTTCCGCAGACGCCGGTATTTGAAGCAGGAACAACAATTCTTCGCGCGGCAACAGAAGGAAATTATGATGAGCTGAACCGCTGGACGATCGAGGCAGAAGCAAAGTCTATGCTGAATCAGCTTGGATTTACCGATTATGCTGAAAAGATTGAGCATATGTCCGGCGGACAGAAGAAAAGGGTGGCACTTGTCCGGGCACTTTTAACACCGGCAGACATTCTGGTCCTTGACGAACCGACGAACCATTTGGACAATGAGATGTCCGAATGGCTGGAAGAATATCTGATCCAGTTCCGGGGAGCGATCCTGATGGTTACGCATGACCGTTATTTCCTGGACCGTGTGGTAAATCGTATCGTGGAAGTTGATCATGGGAAATTATATAACTATCCAGGCAATTATTCCGAGTTTGTGCGTCTGAAAGCCGAGCGTCAGAACATGGAGCTTGCCACAGAACGTAAGAGAAAAAGCCTTTTGCGTACGGAGCTGGAATGGCTACACCGCGGCGCAAGGGCGAGAAGTACCAAACAGAAAGCGCATATTGACCGGATTCATGCTATGCAGGAAATGAAAGATATTCAGGAAGAAAAGCGAGTAATGCTGGATTCTGTGGCTTCCCGTATGGGGAATAAAACAATTGAACTTTCCGGAATCTGCAAATCTTATGGAGAAAAGAAGCTGATCGAAGATTTCTCTTATATTTTTCTGAAGAAAGACCGAATCGGAATTATTGGACATAATGGATGTGGAAAATCGACGCTGCTCAAGATTATCAACGGGATCATAAAACCGGATGTCGGAACTATTGAAATTGGACAGACAATCAAGATTGGCTATTTCTCGCAGGAGAATGAATATATGGATGAATCCAAGCGTGTCATTGATTATGTAAAAGAAGCAGGTGAGTACATTGCAACTTCTGACGGGAAGATTACCGCGTCCCAGATGTTGGAACGATTTCTTTTTGACGGGGCAATGCAGTGGTCGCGGATCGAAAAGTTATCCGGAGGCGAGAAACGGAGACTTTATCTACTACGTGTTTTGATGGAAGCACCAAATGTACTGATCCTGGATGAGCCAACCAATGATCTGGATATCCAGACGCTGACAATCCTGGAGGATTATCTGGATCATTTTGATGGTATTATTCTGATTGTATCCCATGACCGGTACTTCCTGGATCGTACTGTCAGTCGTATTTTTGCATTTAATGGAGGTGGAAAAATCCGCCAGTCGGAAGGTGGATACTCCGATTATCTGATCCGTGTGGAGCTTGAAAAACCGAAAGACGGACAGACAATTGCAGAAAATATGTCAGATGCAGCTTCTGCACAGACCGGTGAGTCTGACAGCAAAAAGACCTGGAAGCAGCGGGAGAAAAAGCTGAAATTTTCTTATAAAGAACAGCGGGAATACGAGACGATCGATGAGGATATCGCAAAGCTGGAAGAGAAGATCGAAAAGCTGGATCGGGAGATGGTTAAGAATGCCACCAATTCCGTGAAGTTGTCCGAACTTATGAAAGAGAAGGAAGAAACAGAGACAACACTGGAAGAAAAGATGGACAGATGGGTGTACTTGAATGATCTTGCTGAGCAGATAGAAAACCAGTAAAGTGATTGACAGATTTACAGATGATAAAGTATAGGTAGTGAGAATCATATCAATGTATTCAAAGGAGGAGAGGCATATGATGTGGAATAGAGCAGAACTTAAAATGAGAGGTAATATGGCATTTAAGAAGAATTATGTGTCAGCCGTTGTAGTTGCGCTTCTGATGGGAATCTTTGGCACAGTCTCTGGCGAATCCAGTGCAAGACGGGTAAGTGAGAATTCAGATATATATAGTGGAAATTTATTTAATGTGGGAATGATTACCGGATTGCTTGCAGGAATCGCAACGGTAGTAATACTGATTGTCCTTGTGGCAAAAGTATTTGTAGGTAATCTCCTGAAAATGGGTGGATACCGGTTCTTTATCCTGAACCAGACTGCACAGCCGGGAATCGGAACATTGCTTGACGGTTTCCGTTCCGGACATTATGTTAATATTGTTCTTACCATGTTTTTAAGAGATTTATTTACTGCACTTTGGAGTCTGCTTTTGGTGGTACCTGGAATCGTTAAGCATTATGAATATCTGATGGTACCATATATTATTGCTGAGAATCCGGCAATGGATTACAAAGAAGCATTCCAGATCAGTAAACAGATGATGGATGGAGAAAAAATGGAAGCATTTATCATGGATCTGTCATTCCTTGGATGGTATCTGCTGAGTGCGGTTACCTGTGGACTTCTTGCAATTTTTTATGTAAATCCGTATGTACAGGCATCCTTTGCGGAGATGTACACATTCAATAAGCAGAAGGCTTATCAGGAGGGATATATCCGGTAAGAGTTTCAGAAGGATAAATTTTAAAATGTAAGAATAGAGCGCAGACGCTGGCTTAAAATGAAGCGTCTGCGCTTTTATTTAGTGGGCGGCCTTCTCCGCAAAGGTAGTCGTAACTAGTTCTTCATAAGGAACACGCTCTTTCAGCTCACCGGAGTTTTCCAGAATATCCTGCAGCAGATTGAAGCTTTCTTCGTTGAAGATCAGATCCGATTTCCAGGTGTCTTGTTCGTAGTAACGGCTGACAATGGTTGTAATTGTAGCGAGATCGGTTTCCTTGAACTGTGGTGCAATGACTTTTGCAATCTCTTCCGGAGTATGGGACTGAACGAAATCCATTCCTTTTTGCAGGGCATTGGTGAATTTCTGGATGATGTTCGGATTAGCATTCAGATAACTTGTTTTGGCACTATAGGCGGTGTATGGGACATAGCCGGAATCAACGCCGAGAGAAGCAACGACATAACCGGAATTTTCCGCTTCAAGGGCAGTAGCGCTCGGTTCAAATTCGATGGTATAGTCTGCCTGCCCACCGGAAAATGCAGCAGCGGTTGAACCGAAATCAATACTCTGGTTGATAGAAAGATCCTTCTGTGGATTAATTCCGTTTTTTTTCAAAATATATTCAAAGACCATTTCCGGCATGCCACCTTTTCTTCCGCCAAGAACGTCTTTTCCTTTCAGATCATCCCATGAAAAATCCGGCATTTCTTCACGTGCGACCAGAAAGTTTCCGGCGCGCTGCGTAAGCTGCGCGAAGTTTTTGATGACATCATTTGCACCCTCCTGGTAAGTATAAATCGAAGATTCACTTCCCATAAAGCCAATATCTGCCTCACCGGAGAGGACGGCGGTCATAACTTTATCCGCCCCAAAACCAGTAACAAGAGTCAAATTAATTCCTTCATCCGCAAAATACCCATTTTCAATCGCAACGTATTGCGGGGCATAGAAGATAGAATGGGCGACTTCGTTCAGTGTCACAGAGACAGGAGAAGAATTGGTGTCATGATTGGCTTGGGAAGTGACGGTTTCAGCTTTAGGATTCGTAGCATTATCATCGGCAGGTGCAGAGCTGCAGGCTGATAAAAGGCCGACAGTTATAGCAGAAACAAAAAGTAAGGATATAAAATTTTTTTTCATAAGTCCTCCTGGGTGGTATAACATTCTCATTTAAGATATGCAAAAAATGTGAAATTGGTGTTTTTATCTGATAGCCAATCGCTCTCCGCTGAAGATTTTGAAACTCCAGAACAACCTGCAACTAAAAGTCCCTTATTTTATCATATAATTTATCCGAGTAATATGGCAGATAAATAATAGCAAAAGTATAAGCCATATGTTTCGATTCGGTTAAGTCATTTGTCCTTTTTTCACCATAATATTTGCTCATAAGTGGCTGACTTCCATCACCTACGCCCTGCAATATCAGGTTGATGATCACCAGTGAAATATTAGGAGTCAGAGCAAGTCCGAAAGGGGCGAGTCCTGCCTTAAAAATTGATTTGTATAGAGAACCGAATTCACCAGTATTTGCACAAATTTCCAGTTTTTTTTTACCACAAAATGCACAAGAACCGAAAACGGTTTGTTGATTAATTTGTCCCAAGAGAGTAAACTGAAACATAAGACATTTGGTGTGTGTGTATTTGAGAAAAACTGATAAAATAATGGAGGTGCGGTTATGGGATTCTGGATTTTTATGCTTATAATGGATTTACTGATTCCGTTTACAATGATCGGTTTCGGAAAAATGTTTTTGAAAAAAGCACCGGATCAGATCAATTATGTGTTTGGTTACAGAACGTCAATGTCAATGAAGAATCAAGACACCTGGGTATTTGCACATCATTATTGCGGAAAGATCTGGTATATCTGTGGACTTATTCTTTTGGTGGTATCTTTAATTGTGTTACTTCTGGTTATGGGAAAGTCTAATGATGCCATAGGAAATGTCGGTGGAATTCTGTGTGTATTTCAGATGATTCCACTGGTGGGTTCGATCATACCGACGGAGATTGCACTCAGGAAAAATTTTGATAAATATGGAAATAAAAGATAAATCAGGAGGATGCCATGAAAATAGCAGTATTTTTCCCAGGCATTGGTTATCATTGTGATAAGCCACTTTTGTACTATGCAAGAAAACTGGTTCAGGAATATGGATATGAAAAGATAGTCATGCAGGAGTATTCCTATAATGGCAAAAATATACGCGGCGATAAAAAGAAAATGCAAGAGGCATTTGAGTGCTTGTATGCGCAGGCAGAAAAGAAGCTTGAAGAAATCGCATTTGACGAGTACAGTGAAGTTTTATTTATTTCCAAAAGCGTAGGAACCATTATTGCATCCGCTTATGCTGAGAAATATAAGATAAAATGCTGCCAGATTTTGTATACCCCGCTTGAACAGACTTTTATGTTTGAACATGATGATGCAATTGCATTTATTGGAACTGCGGATCCGTGGAGCGATGTAAAAAAAGTAATTGCATGTTCAAAGAATCAGGCAGTTCCGATTTATGTGTATGAGGATGCCAATCATTCATTGGAAAAAGAAAATATTTTACAAAACATTGATATCCTGAAAAACGTAATGGAAAAGACACAGAAGTATTTGCGGTAGCTATTCCAGGAAAGCGAACCCATTTGCACTGGAGGTGTCGAATAAATCCCGTACAATCCGGATAACGTCGTGTGCATAGGATGGAAGATATCCTCCATGACGGTGTGCCACTGGGAAGGGGAGTTAAATAGGAAAAGCCTATTTTTTACCAGAAAGATCAGAAAAAAACTGATAGAGTAAAAAAATCAGGTTGTGGAGGAGAAGATGAGATTAAGGAATATCCTGATTGTCGTAAAAGACATTGAAAAATCAAAGAAATTCTATCATGATCTGTTTGGTCTGGATATCATTCTGGACAATGATGGAAACGTTATTCTGACAGAAGGACTTGTTTTACAGGACGAAAAAGTCTGGAAGGATGTTACAGGAAAAGAAGTTGTCCCGGAGAATAATTCCTGTGAACTTTATTTTGAAGAGCGGAATATTGAAGCATTTACTGAAAAATTAGAAAAACTGTATCCGGAAACCAAATATGTCACCAGGCTGATGACGTACAGCTGGGGACAGAAAGTGATCCGTTTTTATGATCTGGACGGCAATCTGATTGAAGTTAGGACACCGATGCGGGGATAAAGAGAAAATAACATACATCAGGAGGACAACAAAATGGCAGCGGTACTTTTACGTGCAGCATCTCTGGCGTTTGTCATGGTTCTTGGAATTTTATTGAAAAAGACGGGAATCGTCGGCAATCCGGCAAGGGTACTCCGAAAGGTTGAAAAATAGAAAATTTACGAGGTGAGAGAAGATGAAGATAAAATCAGTTGCAGTTTTAGGTGCGGGAGCAGTAGGCTCTTATGTGATCTGGGGTCTTTCTGAAAAATCAGATATCCGGCTTGGAGTGATCGCTGAAGGAGAAAGAGCAGAACGTCTGAAAAAGAACGGATGTGCGATCAATGGCAAGACTTACCATCCGGAAGTGTGGACTCCGGATGAGGCACATGACGTGGATCTGATGGTGGTTGCTTTGAAATACGGTTCACTGGAAGGTGCTTTGGAGAGTATACAAAAAGCAACAGGCGAGCATACGGCGATCATGAGTCTGATGAACGGTATTGACAGCGAAGAGATCATTGGCAGAACAGTGGGAATGGAGCATGTGTTACCGGCACTGATCAAAGTGGCTTCACATAAAGAGGAAGACGGTTATCATTTTGATCCACCGACCACACTTGGAATCATTTTCGGAGAACCGTCCGCACCGTTCGACAGCGAGCGGGTGAAAGCAGTGGAAGAGTTATTTGCAGATACCGGGATTCATTTCCGCTCCACAGAGTATATTCAGGAAGAGATCTGGTGCAAGTTCTGCCTGAATGTGTGCAGCAATCTGCCGCAGGCGATTCTGGGAGCAGGCGTTGGATGTTACCGTGACAGCGTGCACATGAAAGCAATCAGTGACGGATTAAAAAGAGAGCTGGAAGCAGTCGCACAGGCAAAAGGAATCGATATGAGCAAGACCGAAAGCTCGTCCGGACGTGGAAGTGCGGTTCCACCGTCAGCCAGATATTCCACCTTGCAGGATCTGGATGCCGGATGCCACACGGAAATCGATATGTTCTCCGGCGCGCTTGTTCGGATGGGAAAAGAGCTTGGAATCCCGATGCCGTATAATGAATACACCTATCATATGATCAAGGCGCTGGAAGAGAAAAACGATGGTAAATTTGATTATACCGGGAAGGAAGAACTGACCTGGTCAAAGTAGAAAATATAGAGCGGGTATGTTATGCTGAAATCAGCATAAATTAAAATGTGCGATTTCGGGACGAGATGTAAGATCTGATTCTCGTAAAAAGAATAATATAAAATGAAAAAAAGAAAGAGAGAGAAAGCATGAACGAATTATATGAAGCAATTGAAAAGAAAATCAAATCATCCGGATATCCGAGACTGATTTCCGGAGAGGATGTATACGATGATATCTGTGATCAAATTGAAGGAAAGGAAAATGGAGAATATATTTTACTTTCCAAATTTGATGATGATGTCGTGTTTGAATATCATATCACGATTCAGGATGATGATTTTAATCTTGGAATCCTGACCATGAAGACACCAGAAGGCGTATTTGAAGTAGATTTTGATGAGGAATAGAAGATGAAGATTACCGTTTATCTTGGTGCAAATGAAGGAAATGTTTTCCGAACGTCTGGAATTTCTCCAGAATAATTTTTATTCTTATGGCGAATATGCCATGGTTGGAACAAAGGGCTATTGCTATGAAGGAAAAGATACGATCGAACATTTTGAAAAGCTGCGCAGCCGGGAAATCGAGCGCCTGAGGGTTTCTTTGGAGATGGCGAAAAAGGCAGGATACCAGAAATTTACCGGGATGATTTTTGTAGAAAATGAGACAAAGGATGTTTTATGCTTTTTCATGTTATAGTAGTAGTTACCAGCGTAAATATAAGGAACGGTTTCGGACAAAAAGAGCGAAACCGTTCCTTATTTGGTTGATAGAAGTCACTCACATTTCTCCGGATCAATTTTCGGCGGCTGATAATGATAGACTTCTTCGTAGGATTCCAGCTCTGCTCTGTTTGTGGGACCGACAGGAATCAGACCGGTGCAGTCCTGCGCAGATGCTGCATTAGACAGATAATCGTAGGAATCGATGATCTTCTGATTGGATTTTTTGCGGGATGAAATATCAGAATGTTTTTCTTTTTTCATGGGGACCTCCTTATTTGATATGGCACAGGCAGAAAAAAGTGAAAATCTTAAAAACTGCCGGCAGGATAAGATAAGTATGTGCTGATAGGTAGAAAGTATGTATGAAAAAAACGGTTTCTGTCTCATTTGGGTTTGAAAACTATGTGAGATAGAAAGAAAGCCGTCTGTTAAACGCATCAGGGCAAAAAATACTTGCATTCTGAGTTTAAGAAGACCATAATAGCAAAGGGATTTTTTTGAAATTATTTGAAATCAGGAATGAAGTAAGAGAGAAGCAGAGGAAAAAGGGAGTTAAAAGAAAATGGAACAAAAGCATATGTTCACAAATAAAATGATTGCAAATCTTCTAATACCGGTCGTTCTGGAACAGCTTCTGAACTCCATCATGGGAACAGCGGACACAATGATGGTAAGCAATGTGGGATCTGCGGCGATTTCAGCAGTATCGCTGGTGGATTCGATCAATGTGCTGGTGATCCAGGCGTTTTCTGCGCTGGCGGCAGGAGGTGCGATCGTCTGTGCACAGTATATCGGACAGAAGAATGTGAAGCGGGCAAATGAATCCGCAAGGCAGGTGCTGTTTATTATTACGGCAATTTCGGTTGTGATCAGCCTGATTTGTCTTGTTTTCCAAAAGCCGATGCTGCGTCTGATCTTTGGATCAGTGGAGGCGGAGGTCATGCGTGCGTCGGAAATTTATTTCTTTTACACGGCACTGTCCTTTCCGTTTATCGCAGCTTATGATTCGGCAGCATCGATTTTCAGGGCACAGGATAATACGAAAGGTCCGATGCTCATTTCCATGATATCCAATGTGATGAACATTGCAGGAAATGCAATGCTGATCTGGGGATTTCATATGGGTGTTGCAGGGGCAGCACTTGCAACTCTGATTTCACGTGTTTTCTGTGCAGTTGTAGTTCTGGCCCAGCTGCGTCAGGACAGGCAGCCGATCGTGGTGCGTGATTATCTGAAAATCCGTCCAGACTTCCGGATGATCCGGAGAATTCTAAGTATCGGTATCCCGTCAGGGGTAGAGAACAGTATGTTCCAGCTTGGAAAGCTTGCAATTCAGTCCTCCGTATCAACGCTCGGCACAGTGGCAATCGCGGCACAGGCAATGACGAGTATTCTGGAAAATCTGAATGGAATTGCAGCAATCGGAGTTGGCGTTGGGTTGATGACGATTGTTGGACAGTGTATTGGGGCTGGCAGAAAAGATGAAGCGGTTTACTATATCAAAAAGCTTTGTATGATTGCGGAAGTGATTCTGATCATCAGCTGTCTGAGTGTATTTGTACTGACAAAACCGATCACGATCCTTGGTGGTATGGAAAAAGAAAGTGCGGATATGTGTATCCATATGACGATGTGGATCACGATTGTAAAGCCATTGGTATGGATTATGGCATTTATCCCGGGCTATGGTATGCGCGCAGCCGGGGATGTGAAATTTTCAATGCTCACATCTTGCACGACGATGTGGCTGTGCCGTTTTTGCCTCAGCGTATTTATGATCCGGATAGTTGGTGTCGGAGCGATGGGCGTGTGGATCGGAATGTTTTCAGACTGGACACTCCGTGGGATTGTTTTTTCGTGGAGATTCCACAGCAGAAAGTGGCTGAAGCATCAGGTGATTTAAAATTCTTACATAGATTTTACATGGCAGATCCTTTGGATTTTACATACCTTTGTTAAGATTCTGTTAAAGGTAAGGAATTTGGAAAGGAAGATGTAAAATGAGAAAGCTGTGGGATTTCTGGAAGAATAAAAAATATGGAAAAAAGAGTATGACAGGATGGTTTCTGCTGACGAATGCATTATTGTGTGGGGTTATAGGTGCAGCACTTTGGGGAGTTGTCAGTCTGGTGGCGTTAAAAGGAATATCCTGGCTGATCATATTTGCAGGATATGCGATTGTTTTCCCGGGATTCCTCGGAGGTGTACTTTTTGCAATGAATGCGGAAACAACGATGGATGAATTAGAGATAAAATAAACAGACAGAGAAGCGGAAATATCAGAAATGGTATTTCCGCTTTTTTCGATACAAATGATGAGGATTGCGAGAGTGCAAAGCACGTAGCAATCTGGTATCAAAGGGGTCAAAATACCTTTTGCCACAACATTAAATGATGTGAATGTCAAAAGTGAATTTTGATTCTTACATCATACAAATACAAATTTACAATTTTTACAGATTGTATAGAAAGAAAATACGGAAAAGACTGGTTATTATAGAGCTGATTTGGTAAAATAAAGACAATAATAAGAAGCAGGTGATGAAATATGGACAGTCAGAAGAAAGATCCGCTCTATAAGAGTTTTGGATACGCATTGGAAGGAATTGGTACCTGTATCAAAAAAGAGCGGAATATGAAGATTCACTGTGCGGCAGCGGTGTTGGTAGTGATTGCCGGAGTGATATTGAAGATCTCATTGCTGGAATGGTGCATCTGCCTGACGCTTTTTGGGCTTATCATGGCGCTGGAGCTGGTCAATACCGCAGTAGAAGCGGTGGTCGATCTGGTGACGGAAGAGCGGAAACCACTTGCAAAGATTGCAAAAGATACAGCAGCAGGTGCGGTTCTGATTGCAGCAATTATGGCAGCGATCGCCGGGATTATTATTTTTCTACCAAAGGGGCTTACATTCCTTGGACTTTAAAGCAGATTGAAATTGTGAAAGGAGATAGACGTTATGGGAAGCTTAGGAGATGGAGTTAAGAAAGTATTACTTGCAGGGATTGGTACAGTAGCAGTAACTGCAGAAAAGTCGAAAGAAGTTCTGGATAAGATGGCAGAACGTGGAGAAGCAGCTGTAGAACAGGGAAAAGTTCTGAATCAGGAACTTCGCCACAATATCAAGAAGACCGTAAAAGAAAATGTCAATGTTTCTGTTAAGACATCTTCACCGGAAGAACTGGATGAGCTGCTTGATAAGATGACACCGGAGCAGATTGAACAGCTCAAAGAAAGAATTTATGAACGTGAAGCAGCAGTTTCAGAAGAAGAAACAAAAGAAGTAGAAGAAGTTGTAGAACAGACAGGAGAGACGGCTGAAACTGTTGGAACAGAGACGGCAGAGGAAGCAGCAAAAGAAGTCGACGCAATTGAATCTGGCAACGAGGGCATGAATGAGTAACAAAAACCAGCCAAAAGAGTCAAATAAATATGGTTCCAGACTGCGGGAGATGACAGCAGTCCTCAGAAAACATGGGATTACCGGTGGACTTACCCCGGAAAAGCTCCGGCTGATCCTGGAGGATCTGGGGCCGACTTATATTAAGCTTGGTCAGATCATGTCACTGCATTCCGACATTCTTCCGAAAAGCTATTGTGAAGAACTGATGCGGCTTCATTCAGAGGTGACACCGATGCCATTTGAACAGGTAGCAGAAGTGATCCGCAAGTCCTACGGTTATGAGTGGAACGAAGTGTTCCAGAGCATTGATGTGCATCCTCTGGGATCGGCATCGATCGCACAGGTCCACCGGGCGGTTCTGAAGACTGGGGAAGATGTTGTCGTCAAAGTTCAGAGGCAGGGCATCTATAAGGTAATGTCCAGAGATATCAGTCTGCTCCACAAAGCGGCAAAGCTGGTCCCGCCAGGTACGATCAAGGACATGGTGGATATTAACATGGTTCTGGACGAGCTCTGGACTGTCACCCAGCAGGAGATGAATTTCCTTCTGGAGGCAGCCAGTATGGAAGAATTTGCCCAGCGCAATCAGGATGTGGCTTTTGTTACAACGCCTCGGCTCTATCGCGAATATACGACCAACCATGTGCTAGTGATGGAATATATTGATGGATTTGCAATCAACGATAAAGAAAATCTGCTGGCAAATGGCTATGATCTGAATGAGATTGGAACAAAACTTGTAGATAATTACATTCGCCAGGTTATGGAGGATGGTTTTTTTCATGCTGATCCGCATCCAGGCAATGTGCGTATCCGTGATGGAAAGATTGTCTGGATTGATATGGGAATGATGGGAAGACTTACCGAGCGTGACCGGGAACAGATCAGCAATGCAGTCAAAGGTGTGGCAGAGAATGACATCGGTCTGATCCAGGAAGCGGTGATGGCACTTGGCGAGTTCCGCGGAAAGCCGGATCAGAGCAAGCTGTATGAAGATATCAATAATCTGATGGCAAAATATGGAACGATTGATATGGGTGATATCGATATTGCGGAAGTTATGCAAGATCTGATGGAAGTGATGAAGGAAAATAAAATTTCCATGCCTCATGGACTTACTATGCTTGCAAGAGGACTCGCCAATATGGAAGGTGTGCTTGCCGAGATCAGTCCGCAGATCAACATGGTTGAGATTGCGGCGGCACGGATGAAGGAGAGCTTTCTGACGAAGGAACAGTGGAAAAAAGAGATAAAGAATGATGCAAAAAGACTGTATCGTTCTCTTCACAAGGCAATGGATATTCCTTCCCTTGCAGCAGACATCCTGCAGGGGCATATGAAAGGACAGACCAGAGTCAATCTGGATCTTCATACTTCGGATGAGCTTTCCGGGTTGCTAAGGAGGTTGGTGCGGAATATTGTAATGGGGCTGTGGGTGATGGCACTTCTGATCAGTTCCAGCATTATCTGTACAACCAATATGCAGCCAAGGTTGTGGGGAATTCCGGCAATCGGTGCGTTTGGATATCTGATGGCATTTGCTATTGTAATGTATGTTTTTATCAAACATATCTTTTCAAAAAAATAAATAAACAGGGGGAAAAGAGATGCGGAAGGAGTTTTATACAGGGCATCTTTTTGATGTATATCGTTATTTTGGAGCGCATAAAGAGGGTGAAAATTTTATTTTCCGTGTGTTTGCGCCATCGGCAAAAGGAGTGTGCGTATTTGGAGAGTTCAGTAACTGGACAGAGATCCCGATGTATCAGGAGGAACAGAGCGGTGTATATGTGTCAGAGCCAATTCCGGCGAAGACTGGTCAGCTGTATAAGTACTGCATTTACACAGCAAATGGAGGAAGGGTAGAGCACTGTGATCCATATGGCTTCCAGATGGAATTAAGACCAGGAGATTGCTCAATCTTAACGGATCTTTATAGTTATAAATTTAAGGATGAAAAATGGATGAAGAACCGGACAGTCGGATTTGACAGTCCGGTCAATATCTACGAGATCCATGCAGGATCCTGGAGAAAAAAAGGAGAAGGGAAGACCGACTGGTATACTTATATTGAGCTTGCAAAGCTTCTGATTCCTTATATAAAAAAGAATCATTATACTCATATTGAGATGATGCCGCTTTCCGAGCATCCTTTTGACGGATCCTGGGGATATCAGAATACCGGATTTTTTGCGCCGACCGCACGTTATGGAACACCGGATGAGCTGAAAAAATTTGTGGATGAGTGTCACCAGGCAGGAATTGGTGTGATCATGGATTTTGTTCCGGTACATTTTGCAGTCGATTATTATGGACTGAAAGAATTTGACGGAACCTGTCTGTATGAATATCCAAATGCGGCAGTAGGTGAAAGCGAATGGGGAAGCTGTAATTTCATGCATTCCAGAGGGGAAGTACGATGTTTCTTACAGTCGGCAGCAAATTACTGGCTGAGTGAGTTCCATTTTGACGGAATCCGTATGGATGCAGTCAGTCGTCTGATCTACTGGCAGGGTGACGAGGCCAGGGGTGTTAACGGAACGACACTGGATTTTCTGAAGGTGATGAACCAGGGACTAAAGTCCCTTCATCCGACAGCCATGCTGATCGCAGAAGATTCCACCAATTTTCCAGGTGTTACCAAACCGGTTGACCAGGGAGGACTTGGTTTTGATTACAAGTGGGATCTTGGCTTCATGCACGATACACTGGAATATTTCCAGAGTGCACCAGAATACAGAAGCAGAGATTATCATAAGCTGACATTCTCGATGATGTATTATTATAATGAGCATTTTTTGCTGGAATACTGTCATGACGAAGTGGTACATGGAAAGGCAACGATTCTCCAGAAGATGAACGGAGAATATGAGGATAAGTTCCCACAGGCAAGAGCTATGTATCTGTATATGATGGCGCATCCTGGTAAGAAGCTGAATTTCATGGGAAATGAATTCGGTCAGCTTCGCGAGTGGGATGAAAGCCGCGAGCAGGACTGGGATATCCTAAAATATCCGCTCCATGATGCATTTCACTGTTATATGATCGAACTGAACCGTATCGGTCAGGAAAATGATGCATTCTGGCATGATTATGATCCGGAGAATTTCAAATGGCTGGACTGCCATCAGGAAGAACGCTGTATCTATGCGATCAAAAGAAAAGGAAAAAATAAGAACTTTATCGCGATATTCAACTTCTCAGACGAAGAACAGGAAGATTACGAACTGGATACCGAAGAAGAAGGAAAACTCAGTGTGATACTGGATACGGACTGGGATGAATATGGAGGAAATACAAAAAAGAAAAAGACATTGCCGGCAAAAGCAAAAAAGGGGACGCATGTGACGCTGGACCTGCCGCCGTTTTCGGGGATTTTGCTGATGAGTTAGGTGATGGGGAAGGGACGCCCGGGGCAGAACGATATTTCTGCTTTCGGGCGCGCTTTCGCTCCGCAAAAAACGCAGCGGTACTAAGTTCGGTGATACCGCAAGCGTATCCCCTCACTAAGTGCCGGCGTTTTTTGAGGGCCCGCCAGCAGAAGTATTGTTCTGCCCCGGGCTGTGCTATGACACCAGAACCGCATCGGCGAAGGGAGAAGACGGCACCATACTAAGCGCACAAAAAACTGATACCAGAGGGACGGCATCCGCTGCGCATCGCCTGGATGTGGTGTCTGACGGGAAGTGGTGGCAATGGATTTGCAGAAGTACTGGAGGTATATTGATAAGGTATAAAGTTTACGTTCCTGAGCAACCTATCCCACTGAAATTAAAATAGTATTTTCCCAGTGCGGCAGCGAAGCGCCTCCGCACAACTTGTACTGGAGCGACAAACGCAAGCACCCATGCATTCGGAATGAACCCCATCGGAAACGTCGGTACTTAGTGAGAGGATGTCGTCAGACATCATCGAACTTAGTATCCGCTACGTTTGCGGACTAAGCGCGAGCGGGGGTGAATCCGAATCCATGGGTGCGTAACTTTGTCAACCACCTACAACTTACAAACTTCCCTGTCGTAAGTCATCAGCCCGTTTATTTCATCTTCGATGTCGGAGAGTTGTGTATATACTGCTCCGCACAATCCTTGTTCTTTGAGGGGGTCGATTTCTTCAGACATAAGTTTATGATAGGCTGCCTGGAATTCTTCCTGTGAAGAGCAGATTTTATATCCGTATGTCTTGCCGGAGCAGGTATGTCCTTTAACCTGGCAGGTGTAGCCTCCGTATTCGGAGATGATGAAAGCGCGGTCAGATGGAGTTACGAACTGCTTTGCAAAGTAGTTATGTTCACTTTTGAAATCTCCCTGCCGTCTGTCAAACCAGCCACTGGCGGAATCGATGAGCCGGGTGTCATCCAGTTCGCGGAATAAGGCAGTGAGCTTTTTTGAATCAAACTGTCCCCAGCCTTCATTGAAGATTACCCAGGTGCTGATGCATGGGAATGCTTTTAGGGCAGTGACAGTTTCTTTGCATTCACGGATGAATTCTTCTCTGCCATGTACATTTTTCCTGCCGAAGAGAGGATGAATCCGGTCACTGGTGTGAAGCTTGAATTTTGGAAAGAGTGCAGGCAGCCAGGTCATGAACGGAGCATTGTAGGTGCCACCGTTTACCATGTCCTGCCAGACGATCATTCCAAGGCGGTCGCAATGATAATACCATCTTGCAGTTTCAACTTTTACATGCTTACGGATCATGTTGAAGCCGAGATTTTTCATGGTCTGGATATCATAGATCAGCGCTTCATCAGATGGCGCAGTGTAAAGCCCGTCCGGCCAGTATCCCTGATCCAGGACTCCATTCAGAAAAAGTGGTTCATGGTTCAGGCAGAAGCGGGGAAGTCCTTTTTTATCCGGTTCGATGGTAAAGGTACGCATTGCAAAATAGCCGGTGACTTTATCTTCGCCTGCTTGTATCTCAATTGTATAAAGATAAGGATCATCAGGATTCCAGGGATGCATATTGTTGACGTCACAGTAGCAGGAGTAACAGCAAAGAGAGTCAGACTGATTGGTGCAGATCCCTTTGGAAATCAGGCGACCGTCCATGTCTCTGACGTGACAGACAACCGCTTCGGCATCGCTGCATCCGGAAATCGGATGATTTAAAAGAAGGGATACGTGTACCGTCTCTTTTTCATATAAAGGGGTGAGTTCCAGTTTTTTGACATAGACAGCCGGAACCCATTCCATCCATACTGTCTGCCAGATTCCACTCTGGGCGGTGTAGAACATTCCGCCACGCTTTAATTTCTGTTTTCCAACACTGTGATAAGAAGTGTCGGAACGGTCTTCAATGTGTACAGTCAGAGTGTTGCAACCCTCCTGCAGAGCATCTGTGATATCAGCAGAAAATGGAAGATATCCGCCGATATGTGAGACAACTACTTTTCCATTTACCAGAACTTTCGCATACTGATCGACTGCACCAAAATGCAAGATGCACCGGGATCCGTCGGAAGGAAGGCACTTGACTGACAGCAGACGCTCACAGAGCATTTTTTCGTGCGGCTTTAACTGGAAACCGGCACCGGAAAGAGGGGCTTCCGGAGAAAAAGGAACGAGAAGAGTTCCTTCTTTGGTTATGGTATTTTTTTCTGAAAGAACTGTGTAATTCCATTCTCCATTCAGGTTGATATATTGATCGCGGATCATTTGCGGACGTGGATATTCTTCCAGTAT
Source organism: Coprococcus sp. AM11-30B (assembly GCF_027674365.1). NCBI lineage: Bacteria > Bacillati > Bacillota > Clostridia > Lachnospirales > Lachnospiraceae > Coprococcus > Coprococcus sp. AM11-30B. The sequence continues at coordinate 19,511 of NZ_JAQDVB010000023.1, forward strand.
GTGCTGCGGATCAAGAGCTTTTCCCCAACGGGTAGTCAGTGTCTGATGGGAAGCTTTTCTGGGAAAGATCCGTACACTTGCAAGTGCTGCTAAAAGATTCATAAAAAAACCTCTTTCGTTAAATATTCTTATAGTCTATTGTACCATGTGACAACAAAAACACCGCACATTTTATAGAAATTTTAGAAATGAAAACAGTGGGGAAAAACGGATTGTAAAAAAGAAAGAATCAGTTTATCATAAGAATATAAGAAAAGATGAGCTGTGAGAACACAGACAAAGAGCAGGCAGGAGGAAATACCGATGAAAATAGTTTTAGATACACATGCACATACCATTGTCAGCGGACATGCATACAATACGATACGTGAGATGGCACAGATGGCGAAAGAGAAAGGACTGGAGGCATTTGCATTGACTGAACATGCACCGCAGATGCCGGGAACCTGTCATGAGTTCTATTTCCAGAATCTGCATATCGTACCGCGTGAAATGTACGGCGTGAGACTGTTCATGGGTGTGGAACTGAATATTATGAATGAAAAGGGAGAGGTTGACCTTCCGGAGAGCACACTTTGCCAGATGGATATTGCAATTGCAAGTATTCATGGACCTTGTTATAAAGGCGAGCGGACGGAAGAGGCAATCACGGCGGCATACCTTGCGGCAATGGAGAATCCGCTGATTCACATTATTGGACATCCGGATGACGGAAGATATCCGGTGGATTATGAACAGCTGGCCAAAAAAGCAAAAGAGACAGGAACCGTTCTGGAGGTAAATAACGGTTCGTTAAGACCTGGCGGATTCCGCGTGGATACCAGGAAAAATGATTTAAAAATGCTGGAATACTGTAAGAAATACGAAGTTCCGGTTACGATGGGAAGCGACGCACATATGGATGTAGATCTTGCAGATTACAGTTATGCGCTTCCGGTGATCGAGGAGAGTCATTTTCCGGAAGAACTGATCGTTAATACTTCTGCAGAGCTTCTGAAATCATGTATTCGGTATAAACGGAATATGTGGAAACAGAAAAAAGTGAATTGTTAATACGTCACTTACGTTAAAAAAGCCTGGATGAAAGATAGAGAAAAGACTTGATATCTAGTTTTTAATACTATATAATATCTATATTGAGGTGAAAAAGAATGACGATAAATACGGAAGATTTATTAAACAGTATCCTGGAAAGTGTCAGCAGAATTGATTATATTCATCCGGTAGATATTCCGAATATAGATTTATATATGGATCAGGTAACAACTTTTATGGAGGAACAGCTCAGTTCGACGAAGCGTTATGAGGATGATAAGATCCTGACGAAAACGATGATCAATAATTATGCGAAAAACAATCTGCTTCCGCCTCCGAACAAGAAAAAGTATTCCAAAGAGCACCTTCTGGTTTTAATTTTTGTCTATTATTTTAAAAACCTGCTCTCAATCAAAGATATTGAGATTTTGTTAAAGCCACTGACAGACAAATATTTTGCTGTGGATTCGGAATTTGACATGGAAAGTATCTATGAAGAAGTCTGTAAGATGGAAAAAAGCAGGATCGGAGAGTTGCAGGATAGTATTCGTAAGGCGTATGAGACTGCTGAGCATTCTTTTGTATGTGTGGATGATGAAGAAAGAGAACAGCTTCAGAAGTTTGCCTTTATCTGTAATCTCAGTTTTGATGTGTATGTGAAAAAGCAACTGATTGAAAAAATGGTGGACGAACTTCCAAAGCCGGATAAGAAAAAATAAAAGCGTTAGCTTTTTTAAGAAGAATAAAAAAAGGAACGGATTTCAGATTTTGAAATTCGTTCCTTTTTGCTATTATGTGTTTGGCAATAGCTGTTACTATCAACTCCTGCCGGTGTCTGTAAAATTAAGATTCGGATTCTTCAGCCCCTGCCTGAAGTCTCTCAAATACCATATCGTATCCATCATTACCATAATTAAGAGAGCGGTTTACGCGGCTGATTGTTGCTGTGGAAGCACCAGTCTTTTCTGCAATCTCCAGGTATGTTTTCTGATCACGTAGCATCTTAGCTACTTCAAAACGCTGTGAAAGCGATAAAAGCTCATTGATCGTGCAGACATCTTCAAAGAATGTGTAGCATTCTTCTCTGCTTTTCAGACTGAGAACGGCATCAAATAAAGAATCGACCGCTTCTGTTCTGATTTTTCTACTCATTATATTATCCCTCCATGACAAATAATCAATAAGAGTGTGACATAAACTGCCCCACTCATTCATACAATGACATATTAGCACATTAAAATTTTAAAGTCCAGATATTTTGCAAAATTTTACAGATAAGAAAAAAGGAGCTGGATTTTTCTATTTTTACGACGAAAAATAGGGACGAGAGATTCTTTGACACCCCACTTTTTTTATAATATAATGATGCAATAGAGCCTCGAGAGAGGAGAAGAAAGAGGAACAAAAATATGAGTATTTATGATACATTAAATGACAGACAGCAGGAGGCCGTTTTCTATACAGAGGGCCCGCTTCTGATCCTTGCCGGAGCAGGATCCGGTAAGACACGTGTCCTTACACACAGGATTGCCTGGCTGATCGATCAGATAGGTGTGAACCCATGGAATATCCTGGCGATCACATTTACGAACAAGGCAGCCGGGGAGATGCGTGAGAGAGTGGATCAGATTGTTGGATTCGGTTCGGAGAGTATCTGGGTGAGCACCTTCCATTCAATGTGTGTGCGGATCCTGCGCAGATATATTGACCGGCTTGGGTATGATACAAATTTTACGATTTATGATGCAGATGATCAGAAGACACTGATCAAGGATGTGTGTAAATATTTGCAGATTGATACGAAAATGTTTAAGGAACGGTCGCTTCTTAGTGCGATTTCTTCTGCAAAAGATGAGCTTGTCACACCGGAAGAGATGACACTTCGTGCGGAAGGGGATTGGGCGAAAAAGAAGATTGCACAGGTTTATACCGAGTATGAAAAGCAGCTGAAAGCTAACAATGCACTCGATTTTGACGATCTGCTTTTAAAGACGGTACAGCTTCTTCAGACACAGCCGGACGTGCTGGAGTATTATCAGGAAAGATTCCGTTATATCATGGTGGATGAGTATCAGGATACGAATACGGTACAGTTTAAGCTGGTAAGCCTTCTTGCCGGTAAGTATCAGAATCTGTGTGTAGTTGGTGATGACGACCAGTCGATCTACAAATTTAGGGGTGCGAATATCATGAATATCCTGAATTTTGAAAAAGAATATCCGAATGCGAAAGTGATCAAGCTGGAACAGAATTACCGTTCCACATCCACAATCCTGAACGCCGCAAATGAAGTGATCCGTCACAATACAGGACGAAAAGAGAAGTCGCTCTGGACCGAGAATGGTGAGGGGGAGAAGATTCAGTTCCGTCAGTTTGATTCTGCTTACGATGAGGCGGATTATATTGTCAGTGATATCAAAGAGAAGGTGAACAGTGGAAAAAGAGAATATAAGGATTTCGCTATTTTATACAGAACCAATGCGCAGTCACGTATATTCGAGGAAAAGATGGTGGTATCCAATGTTCCGTATAAGATCGTTGGTGGAGTAAACTTCTATGCAAGACGCGAAATAAAGGATCTGCTGGCATATTTAAAAACAGTAGATAATGGAAAAGATGATCTGGCAGTACGGAGGATCATCAATGTACCGAAGAGGGGAATCGGACTGACAACTATCGGAAGGGTGCAGGATTATGCAACGGAACGGGAGATCAGTTTCTATGAAGCAATCCTGGCTGCAGGATCGGTTCCGGGAATCGGACGTGCGCTTGGCAAAATCGAATCCTTTGCAGCCCTGATTGAGCATTTTAAAGCCGAAGGCGAACGCATGAGTGTAGCGGAATTGATGGATGAGATTATCGATGCGACTGGATATGTAGAAGAACTGCAGGCAGATTCTGATGAAGAAGCAGAAAGCCGTCTGGAAAATATTGAAGAGCTCCGGAATAAAATTGTTGCATACGAAGAGTCCTGTGAAGCAGAAGATGAAAAATCGACACTTTCCGGTTTTTTAGAGCAAGTGGCATTGGTTGCAGATATCGACAGTCTTGATGAGGAGACGGACTATGTGGTGCTGATGACTTTACATAGTGCGAAAGGCCTGGAATTTCCACACGTCTATCTCGCTGGCCTGGAAGATGGGATTTTCCCAAGCTATATGACGATCACGGCAGATGATCCGGCAGAGTTGGAAGAAGAGAGAAGACTCTGTTATGTGGGAATTACCCGTGCAAAGGAGAATCTGACGCTGACCTGTGCAAGACGACGGATGGTACACGGTGAGACACAGTATAATAAGATGTCCAGATTCTTAAAAGAGATTCCGCTGAGTCTGCTTTCTACCGGTGCCTTGTTCAAAAAAGAGCAGACAGAGGAGAAACCAAAGGTATCTGCTTACCGTCAGGCAAAGCAGGCATTTGCGACAAAAGCGTTCGCAGCGACAAAGCCTGCACAGCAGTTTACTGTGACCAAGGGAAAAGGTCCGGGATATGATGTGGGGGACAGAGTGCGTCATATTAAGTTTGGGGAAGGTCTGGTGACACAGATCACAGAAGGCGGACGAGACTATGAAGTGACTGTGGACTTTGATACGGCGGGCACGAAGAAGATGTTTGCCATGTTTGCAAAACTGCAGAAAATTGACTAAAATTGCACTATGTGCCTAAGAAACACATTCTTTTTCGGAAAATCTGTGCAATATGGTGGAAATTATGCATGGATTTGTGGTATACTAGCTATAAACAATGAGTGAGCCGAAGCAGAGAGTGACGGCAGAAAGGGCGTGTATGGAGATGAACAGAATCGAAGAATTACTTGCAACAACGAAACTCAACGATATGATGCATAAGAAAGATGATGATCAGAAGACAACTGTTCTCTGGATTCTTGCAATTATCGGTGCGGTAGCAGCAGTTGCAGCAATTGCATATGCAGTATATTGTTTCTTTACTCCGGATTATCTGGAAGACTTTGAAGAAGATTTTGACGATGATTTCGACAATGATTTCTTCAGCGATGAAGATGAAGTACAGTAATATTAAGAAAGCAGCGAAGGCAGGAATTGTCAAAGATTCCTGCCTTTTCTATGTGAGGGTATATAGATAGATGAAAAAAGGACAGGTATTAGAAGGATATATAGAAAGGGTAGATTTCCCGAATAAAGGATTTGCCGTGGTAGAGGACGAAGAAAAAAAAGTGATTGTGAAGAATACCATTCCGGAACAAAAGGTGCGTTTCGCGGTGAATAAGATACGAAAAGGTCAGGCAGAGGGACGGCTTCTGGAAATTCTGGAGCATTCACCGGAAGAATGTCAGCCGGCATGTCCGCATTTTGGAGTCTGTGGCGGATGCACTTATCAGAATCTGCCGTATGAAAAGCAGGTGGAGATGAAGGAAGCACAGATCCATGCAATGATGGATGCGGCGGTTGATGGTGATTATATCTGGGAGGGTGTTAAAGAAAGCCCGGTCAGAGAGGCATATCGCAATAAAATGGAATTTTCTTTTGGAGACGAATATAAGGACGGACCTCTTGCACTTGGCATGCATAAAAGAGGCAGCTTTCACGATATTGTAAATGTTACAGAATGCAAGATTGTGGATGAGGATTTCAGACGAATTATAAAGGCTGTTCTGGAGTTTGCGACAGATACAGGTCTTCCGTATTATCACAGAATGCGCCATACTGGATTTTTCCGTCATCTTCTTGTGAGAAAGGCAGTTCGCACCGGAGAAATTCTGATTGATCTGGTAACAACATCGGAGGCACAGCTAGATGAAGCCAGACTGGTGGAAAAGCTTACCGGTCTTTCTTATGATGGGAAGCTTGCCGGAATTCTTCATACAACCAACAACAGCCTTGCGGATGTGGTAAAAGATGAAGGAACCAAAATTTTATATGGACAGGATTATTTCTATGAGGAACTTCTGGGACTGAAGTTCAAGATCACACCATTTTCTTTCTTCCAGACTAATTCCCTTGGCGCGGAAGTGCTTTATGAAGCAGCAAGATCTTATATCGGTGAGACGAAAGATAAGGTAATCTTTGATCTCTACAGTGGAACCGGAACGATTGCACAGATCCTTGCACCAGTGGCAAAAAAAGTAGTAGGTGTGGAAATCGTTGAAGAGGCAGTAGAGGCTGCAAAAGAAAATGCTGCTTTAAATGGACTCGATAACTGTACCTTCTGGGCTGGAGATGTGTTGAAAGTAATCGATGATCTGGGTGAAGTACCGGATCTGATCGTATTGGATCCACCAAGAGACGGTGTGCATCCGAAAGCACTGGAAAAGATCATTGATTTTGGTGTGGAAAGAATGGTTTATATTGCCTGCAAGCCGACCAGCCTGGCAAGAGATCTGGAGATGTTGCAGGGAAGAGGATATCAGGTTGAACGGATTGGGTGTGTGGATCTTTTTCCGAGCACGGTTCATATAGAAACGGTCTGTTTGCTGTCAAGAAAAGCCCAATAAATAAAGGCTTAATAGTGACAAGTAACTATTTTGTCGCAGAGAACGGTGTGACCCGAAGGTCACGCCGTTTTTCTGTGTTCATAGGTTGTTTGCGTGATGATAGGCTCGGAAATAACGGGAATATCTACATCGTCCACGAAGTTGAAGAAAATCTTCACTTTCTGCTTGCGCGAGCCGCTGGATTTGTCCGGGGCATAGACGATGATTTTCTTGATATACTCGTTCACGATGGTCTGTGTCAGCTCCTCCACATCCACATATTTCTGTGTCAGGGCGATAAAGGCATCCAGACCGTCGTTCATTTCTTCCCGCTGTTCCACCCATTCTTCGATAACTTCAATTTCGAGCTTTAACCGTTCCTGCTCCGCTTCATAGTCCGCAGACATCTTTCTGTATCTGTCCTGATTGAGATTTCCAAGAACATAGTCCTCGTACAGCCGGGCGATGATGACATCCAGATCGGCAAGGCGTTTCTTTGCCTGTTCCAGCTTCTTTTTGTCATCCCGGATGCTGCGCTCCTGGTCAGTCCTGCGGCATTGCAGCCATTCCTCCTGAAAACCGTCCACATCGCTTCGGATATACTCATTGACTGCCCGGATGCGTTCCAGAACGATTTCACGAAGCACATCTTCCCGGATATAGTGGGCAGTACAAGTACCACGGTTGCTCTTGTAGTTGTTGCAGACGTAGTGATCCTGCTTGCCCTCAAAGCTTTTGCTTGTGGCAAAGTGGAGCTTGCCGCCGCAATCGGCACAAAACAGAAGCCCGGAGAACAATCCCTGCCGTTCCGCTTTTGCGGGGCGGCGTTTGTTTTTCCTCAGTTCCTGCACCCTGTCAAACTGTGCCTGAGATACAATCGCTTCCTGTGTGTCCGGCAGATAAAACATATTCTCCGGCTCATTGGGAATCCGCTTTTTCAGCTTGTAGGACTTGGAATAAGTCTTGAAGTTGCAGGTACAGCCTGTGTACTCCTGCCGTTCCAAAATCCCTGCAATGGACTGGTTGCCCCAGTGGTACGGTCTTTCCGGCATCGGCTTTTTCTTTCGCTTGGCATAGAGTGCCTTTGCGGTCATAATCTGCTTTTCTTCCAGAATCCTTGCAATCTGCTCCGGGCCTTTGCCGTCAATGCAAAGGTCGAAGATGAGCTTGACTACCGGAGCCGCTTCTTCATCCAGAATCCAGTGATCCTTGTCCTCCGGGTCACAGCGGTATCCGTAGGGCGGTTTGCCCATGTGCTTCCCACTGGTTCCTCTCTGCCGCAAACTGACACGGACTTTCTTGCTGGTATCACGGGGATACCACTCGTTGAACAGATTACGGATTGCGGCGAAGCCCTCGCTGTCTCCCCGGTTGCTGTCTACGCCATCATTTATAGCGATAAAGCGGACATCATAACTCGGAAAGATAATATCCGTATATTGTCCAACAGTCAGATAGTCACGACCAAAGCGGCTGAGGTCTTTGACCAGCCAGCAGCCCACAAGCCCCTGCTTGACAAGCTCAAAGCCTTCCTGCACACCGGGACGATTGAAGTTCGTCCCCGTATAACCGTCATCCACCAGAATTTTCAGGTTTGTATACCCGTGGTCACGGGCATATCGGGTTAAATACTCTCTCTGATTTGCGATACTGTTACTCTCGCCTTCCTGGGCATCCTCGTTGCTCAGACGGCAATAGAGAATGGTAATTTTCTGCTGATCCAACATAATATCCTCCTTCGGTGGTTGGTCAGCCGACAGTACCGTTGTGCATATTGGAATTATATCATGCTTTTGTGTCGCAGTCATTAACAAATCACCCCCTTGTCAGAAAAAATGAGCCGTTTTACCTTGTCGGTAAGTGGCTCATTTCCATCACACTCCGTTTCAATCACATACCATGTGTTTCCGATCTTGCACTCAATGGTTTTGCAGAAAGAGGACTGTGCCGCTTCCCAACGCTTGCGGCATTCTTCCAGAAAATCAATAGGCGGCTCAAAAATCGGATCGAAGCAGGAGCAAATATCAATATAGCCGATGGCATCGTTGATTTCTTCCATCGGGGCATCTTCCATAATCATCTTGTTAATTTCATCTACGGTTTTCTTCATAGGCAAATAGTTCCTTTCTTAAATTTCCATGTCCTGTCCACGATTGCGGGCAGGGTGTTTGTGTTCATACAGTTCCTTTCCCCTGGCGAGGATGGCATTGATAAAAGCCCAGACCTTTTCAGATGCAATCTCAATCGCATCCAGGAAAGGCTGGGCTTTTTGTTTCAGCTCCTCATAGTCTTTGTTCAGTTTTTCAAAACGGTCTTTCCATATCTTTGCGTTTTTATCTGCCTGCTCGAATTTCTGCTTGTATTTCAGCTTCTCAGACTTTTCCGCAAAGCTGCTGACCGCATAATCCTTTAGCGTGCGGCACTCATCCACCGTCATGGTAACATTTCCCGTAATGGGATTTTTCTTGCCCATCGACTCAATCTCATGTGCAGTCATAGCAACAGACTTAGCAGCCTGAGTTTCCTTTTTCAGAGCTTCCAGTTTCTTTTTCTGCTTCTCCGTGGCAGCTTTGGCATCCGCTAAGCTCTGCTCGGCCTGTGCCACCTGTCCGGTCACAGCTTCCAAACGCTGCTGTTCGGCCTGTACCTTGAACTGTGTCACCGTCAGATGTTCTTCGGTGCTGCCACATTCTCCACGCTCTACATCGGTATAACCAGCGTTTCGCATGAAATTGAAAAAGTCATCCTGCAGCACACTGTAGGACGACTTCAAAATCTTTTTCCCTTTTGCGTTCAACATAGGATTTCCGTTTTCATCAAGAACGGGTTTGGATTCCCACTTCTTACTGCGGCTGACCTGTGTGATCGTTTCCTTTACCGTTCCCCGGAGGGATTCATCCTTGCATCGCTTCGACCACAGGATTTGTTTCTCCACCACCGGGATATAAACCACATGAAGGTGATAGTGGTACACATCCTCACCCAGAGCTTCCGACATTGCCCGGTTGCGCTCGTCGGCATGCATTACAGCGGAGAGGATATACTGCTCACCGCCCACGATCTCCACGGCGGCTTTATAGGCATCGGCATAAAACTGTTTTGCAAACTCATAGCCGCCGTGGTTGTAGAAATAAGTGGAGTTCACATCGAAAACCAACTCGCCATATTTGACGGCATCCGGTTTCAGCCCTCTGGTGGAGATGATCTTGTCCTGCTCCATCTGCTCAAACATTTTTACATAATCGTCAGTGGGAGACTTGAAGTGAACATTCAGCGCAGTACGTTCCGGCACGATGTCCACATTGGAATAACGGTCTTTTTCACGCTCATTGTGTTCCTGTACTTTTGTCACATCATCCGGAGTTTCCAAGTCCTGATTTCTGGCTAAGGTACGATCAATTCCATCATTTCTTGCCATAGATTTTTGTCCTTTCTTTAAGATTTGCAGACAGCGGAGGGCTGAGGAACGGCACTTTTTCAAAGTGTAATAACCCACTATTACACTTTCATCCATGCTGGCTACAAAGTGCCGTGGGCTCTCCGAGGGCTCTCCCGAGGGGGAATGCGGTCACTGCGGTGACCTCTGCTGACCAAGGCAAAATGTCTGCGCCTTTTACCTTGGTCAGCCCGTCTGCATGAAGCTGTTCTGCGGAACATTTCTTGCAGACGATGGCAGCGAAAACCGTATCTTTCACTGCCTGTCCATGGGCAGCACTGCGGTGCGCCTATGGGGACGGGAGATGCGGAGGGCTGTTGCCGGGGTATCACTTCTCCCGTCTTTTCTGCCATACGATGTCGTAACCAAGCACAGCGGCAAGCTCCAATACTTCCTTGTATCGTATACTTTCCCGCTGTAATTTTGCGGACAGGTTGGAAACGCTGTCGCTCCATCCGTACTCGTCCGAGAGCAGGTCAACAACTTCCTGCATGGTCATCCCGGCACGGATGATCTGTGCCTTTATTTCGTTGCGTATATTCATATTGATAAAATCCTCCATAATTCAGTTCATGTGTCGGTGCAACCTCTGCGCTCCAAGGTGGAGTGGATGCACCGAACAGTGAAAAATCTGCAATCTCCGAAATCCGTTCAGAATTTCGCTTGTGATGTCCTGTCCATATATGACCATATCCCACTTTGCCGTTTTGTGTGGTTTGGTCTGGAACAGTGAAAACACCCATTGTTCCGTGAACAGGGTACACGGTTCAGAGAAGCACGATTTCGTGAAATAGTTTCGTCCTGCGGTCAAAAACTTTGCTGTTTCCATTACCATTGATTTTTAATGCCCGAAAACAGGTCAGCTTTGAAAGCTGCTGTTTCCTATAACGGAAGAAAACAGGGGTAAATGCTGCGTACATACGTACAGAGCATGACTGGCAAAATCAATCCCGCCAGTCCTCCGGTACGTACGTACACGGCGAAACATCGTAAAATCCATTTATATGAGGTCTTGCCACAGCTTCCACGCCCATAAAGCCCCACACCCGCCGTCCGGCAGAGTTGGTGATGTTGTTGCAATGCTCCAGATTGAATCTCCCGGCATTGGCAATCATGGCATCGCTGAAGCTACGGGCTTTCAGCGGTGCAAGGGAGTTTTCCTCACACCACATCCGGTAGATTTCATAGAAATCCTTAGAGCTGATGGAAGCATCCGCTTTCAATCGGATGTATCCCTCCGACTCCATGAAATCAAAGATATTGTTGTTGTCACGCTTGACCGCTTCCCGGTTTTTCCGGATACGGTCACTCTCCGTAAACTTAAAGTTGTTGGCAACAAGCCGCTGTAAGCCTTCAAATGCCCACAGGAAGATACCCTCGGCTTCAGCTTTCATCTTCTCTGCAAGGTCAGGATCATCGGCTCTGTCCATGGGCTTTTCTTTGGTGGTCAGCACAAGCTGTCTGCGGTAAAAACCATCGCTGCGATCATATAGGGCTTGCAGATCACCATTGCTGAATGCCAGCAACCGGGCAAACATCCAGCCCTGATAACTCTGCTTGCCCTTGCGTTCCAAGTCCATTTTGCCCTGTGCCGTCACGATGGATTTTACATAGCTGGTCTGACGCAGAGCTTCCATCCGCATATCATCATCCACGCACAGCAGGATGTGTTCCAGATCGGCACGGGCAAAACGGTTTTCAGAAATCTTCCCGATGCTGCCGTCTTTCATATTCGTGCCGAAGATGGTGGACAGCACCGCACCGATTTGAGATTTACCCTCGCCACCGTTGCCTTTAATCACCATCATGCGCTGCCCCTTGTTGGAGGGAATCAGGCAATAGCCGATAAACTCCTGCAAAGTTGGAATGTCCTCGGCGTAAAGCAACCCATCCAGAAAGTTCAGCCAGATCACCGGTGCAGGAGCATCGGGATTATAGCCGACAGGCAGACGGCTTCGCACGATAGCCGGTCTGCCTTCGGTGAAAGTGCCGTTCAAGAGCAGCGTACCGTTGGCAACATGGATGCGATCCTGCTCCGGAGGGAAGTCAGACACCTGCGCTTCCAGTTTCAGCACTTCCAGAATGTTGGTGATCTTCCGTGGGATGTTGTTCACGGCACAAAATTTCAGCTTGTCGTAAATCTCCCCACGCAGAGGAAGGTCATCCGTCACTCGACCATCGGGCGTGAAAAAAGCTCCGTTTGCGAAGATGATTCTGCGCTCATGCAGAAATTCTTCACAAAACAGAGCTTCGTTGATGTTCTGCCCGTCAAACCAGACAGGAAAATTCATATTAGGCGTTTTCCGGTTCTTCGCCACGGTGCGCCACCTCCTTTTTCTTTTGTGCGGTATACTCTTGCAGAAAAGCAATTTTGTCGTCCTGCATCAGCTTGTCCACCAATGCCACCCGTTCTTCCAGATCACCCACCGTCAGCACATCTGCCATATATTCGATATAGCAGTGCATCTGGCAGGCTTCCACAAAACGGTCATCCAGAGCATCTTCCGGTGTCTTGGGTGCGTATCGTATTTTCCAATCTTCCAGCAGATGCAGATAATCCGTCAGCACCCGGAAACACAGCATTTCATTCTCCCGGAACTGACGGATATAGGGACGCTTTGGCTTGACCATAGCTGCGGCAGTGGGCGGTTTCGGGTCAAGCCCGAAGTCCGCAGCCAGCTTTTGCGCTGCTTCATAACTGCTCAGATCGAACAGTCTTGCCACAAGGTCGATTACATCCCCCTTGGCTCCGCAGCCGAAGCAGAAGAAATAATCCTCGTTCAGCTTCAAGCTCGGATGCCTGTCGTTGTGGAACGGGCAGCAAGCCATACCATTGCGGTTGACATTCAGCCCGTAGTGTTTTGCGGCTTGCTTTACGCTGATTGCCGCCTTGATGATTTCATAGATTGTCATAGAAAAACCTCCGTTCATAGTATTTAGAAAGCACGAAACACCCGCCGTGATTGGCAGGGGTTTGGCTCCTTCTACTATGGTTATGCCGGATTTTTCAAAAAACAGGCTAATCGGAGGACAACCCCGTTTCAAAAAACAGGACAACTTATGGATAGATGTAGATTTCTTTACATTAGCATGATAGAATTAAGAAAATGAAAAAACAGGACAGGAGGGGCAAGCATGAACCAAGAACTGATGACATTGGATTTTTGGCAGGATACGGTCATATATGAGGGAAAAACACTTCCTGTCGGCGCTCTTGCCTGTGATGCGCTGAATGTCCCTGCGGATACCATCGCAAAGATGAACGAGCAATGCGAGAAAATCAATCTGCTGCTTGGAATATTAAACGCCGGACAGGATGCTTCTGCACTCTGTCCTATTGCAACGGAAGCTGCTCTGACGATGCTTGATATTCTCAGTCAAACACCGCCGTTCTCCTATATGAATATCTCAAAGCACAGAGAACGGATTGAAAAAGTCTTTACTGTGGACAATGCGCTGAAATATGTGGAGTTTGCCATAAAAGCCGCAACCAATTCTTTGCAATTTGAAGAAATCCAGAACTTTGCCGATGCGATGATGCTCCAACGCTATACCGCAGTTTTCGGGCATCTGGCATACTCCCTTGGGGAATACCAAACGGCCATGCTTGATTTTGCAGAAAAATCAGACGGCAATGAAGCAGAACGCACCGCAGAGGGTTTTGCAAAAATGTTCAGCGACTATTTTCCGCCGGAGTTCTCTATCACGGAGGGCAATGCCTGGATGTCTACTTTGAATAATTCCGTTCAGTATATATCGGTCATCCGTCCCGGCGAAAAAGTTGCGAAGCTGGTCAAGCGGATGCACTATGTATCCTTTGTAGGGATGTTCCGGTCTGATCTTTTTGAGGGCTTATGTGTTGGTCATGCCCCGAAAAAATGCAAAATCTGCGGCAAGTGGTTCCTCACCACCAACGCAAGGCACACCAAATACTGCGGCGGCTATGCACCGGGGGACAAGCTGCACCGCACTTGCCGACAGATCGGCAACCTGAAAGGCAGAGAACAACGGGAGCTTGCGGACGATCATCCGGTGAAACAGATTTATGAGAAACGGCTGAACACCATAAACCGCTATGTGAAGCGTGGTACTCTGGACGCTGATCTTGCAGAGGTTATGAAAAAGCTGGCAAAGGATAAAATGCTTCGAGCGCTGAGCAATGTCGCCTATGCCAAAGGTGATTACGAAAAAGAGATGGGACAGGCTGCTTTGAAGAAAGAAGCAAAATTACGGACGAAATGAGGAATATGTAATGGCACAGAAATATGATTTAACTGATATTGGGAATGCGCTTAGCCGGGTTATGGACAATCCTATGACCAAAATAATCCGTTCTGGCTCTATTGGTGTGTTGGGCGTAGTAAACCCAGTTGCGGGAATTGTAGGCGGAATAGGAAATGATCTTCTATCTGAATACAATACCTTCAAACTCGGCCATCTACTGAACGGTCTTGCATCTGGCTTTAATCTCGAAAGAAGATTGAACGAGCTTTACAACTATGTAAACTCCAGCCCGGAAAAGGCTATTATCGTAGCCAATCTGTTCAAACAAACCGTAAATGCAGAATGCCCAAAGGTTTGCGTTATTTATGGTCTAATTCTTGCAAACCATTTAGAAACACTTACAGAATTCACGCACGAAGAATTGATTGTCTGTAAAGCTTTGGAAAACGCTACGGATTATGATCTGAAGAATTTCAAAGAAATAATGGAGAACTATCTTAAGCCAACATCAAATGGAAGAAGAATTGTATTTCCAAAAGACTTTGCAGATATTGCTGCTTTCACCACCACATGCGATTGGTGTGTATATAATAGAATCTTTGTTTCTCGCACAGCAGAGTGGGGTGAAATGGAAGAAGGCATTTTGGATATGAGCACGTACTATTACGAGGCAAATCCTGCATCTGTTCTTCTGGATAATATAAATGCTGCAAGACAAACTTGGAATTATGGTTAATTATTCCCGCTGATTACTTAGAAGGGAGGTGCGCTATGCTAAATGATTTTTCGTGGAACATGACCGGATACATACCGAAGCACCAAGTTAATCCACACGGTGACGGCATCATCCCCTATGTGGCAGAGCGCATCTTCCAACTGGAACCGAAACCGCCAGCGGTGGACAGTCTGAATGAATATATCCTGTCTGCTTTGCGGGAAAAGAATTTGCTATATTTTTCGTTCTTTCTGCACCACTACGAAACGCAGCTCAACAAGCGCATCAAAGGCTTTCTCAGTGTGGACGGCGGCAATCTGTACGACACAGACCGATTTATCGATATAAAGATCTCCTGCCGGGAGCAAATGCTCCAAAAGCTGATGGACTATGATCCTGCCAAGGGTGCGGAGTATGCTACATACATCTATCCGTTCATCTGGGATTCTATGCTCCGTTTCCGCATGGGCGAAGAAAAATGGTCGGTATCCTCTCTGACCAATTACAAAATGGTGCGATCAATGGCGTGGCTGTACCATAACACCAAAGATGCGGTCAACCAGTTTTCCAAGAAGTATAACTGCGACCTTGCTCTTGCGGAAGAATATCTGAAAGTTGTCCGTGGAATCCGCAACCAGCAGCCGTTCTATATAACGGACGAGGACGGCGAGGAAACAGGCGAGGATATAGCCCTTGACGATAGCTGGAACTATACCGACATCCTCTGGAACGGCATACAAGCAGAAAAGGTACAGCGGGCATTTGAGAAGCTGAATTACCGGGAACAGACCTTGCTCGAAAAACGGTTAGCAATCTGTATGACCTGCGGGCGAGTTGGCTCATGGAAGAACCGCCCCACTTTTGAAGAATTGGCGATTATGTTTGAGGGCAGCACAGCCAGCGGTGCAGAGCGAGCCTACCGGAAAGCGGTGGACAAACTGACAGAACTGCTGGTTGCCGAAGGTGCGCTCCATGCTGTCCGGCTGAAACAGAAAACCAAAACCAAGCGCAAAAAGAAAATCGCCGCCGCAATCTACGAATATCAAGCAGACTGCGACGGCGAATGGGGCGAAATTTCAGTTGATTTTGAGAACGGCACAGCAGAGATTATCCGACTTGCTGATTGGGATACAATTAAAACGAACTGGTTTGCCAAGGAGGCGATCCGGTATATTTTATCATTGTCGCCTGATGCTCTTACAAAATATATGCTCGTCCCCCTTGAGCCGCCACTTATATCTTGAATCCTTACAACCACTGTAAGTGGTATTTGCTGTGTTCCCATGCTATCATTTTATTACAAATGATAGGAGGTATTCACATGAAACCCATTTTGAATATTGAAAATTTAACAAAAATCTATGGCAATGTGCCAAGTCAAACAAAGGCACTGAATGGGATCACCTTCCAGGTGATGCCGGGAGAGTTTCTCGGCATTATGGGAAGCAGCGGTTCCGGTAAATCCACACTGCTCAATTGTATTGCGACTGTGATTCAACCCACAGGTGGAAGCATTCAGGTGGAAGGCGATACTCTGCAATCCCTCAAGGGAAAGGCTCTTGCAGAGTACCGTGGCAAAAAAGTTGGTTATCTATTCCAGAACTTTGAATTGCTGGACAACCTGACTGGCAGGGAAAACATCCTGCTCCCGACTTCCTTGCATGGGGTATCCGAAGCAGAAAGCAGCCAGCGGCTGAAGCAGTTGGCTGACTATCTGGAAATCACTGATGTTCTGGATAAGTTTCCGTCCAAGATGTCCGGCGGCCAGCGTCAGCGTGTTGCGGCAGCAAGGGCTCTGATCTTACATCCCCAAATGATCCTTGCCGATGAACCGACGGGTGCGCTGGATTCTAAGAACGCAAGAAGTCTTATGGAGAAGCTGTCCGGCCTGAATCGTGACGAACAAGCTACGATCCTGATGGTAACCCATGATTCCAATGCCGCCAGCTTTTGCAAGCGCATTCTGTTCATCCAGGACGGCGTGATCTTTCATGAGCTTCGGCGTGGAGACGAAAGCCAGCAGGAGTTCTACGGGCGCATCCTGAAGGTGATGGCGCAACTGGGAGGGGGCAGCGCAAATGTTCTCTAATCTCATTCTTCGGAACAGCCACCGCAGCCGAAAGGAAAACGGTCTGTTTTTCAGCTCCCTGGTGATTTCTATTGTTGCCTTTTACATGATTCTTTCCATCTCCACTCAAGATGTGATGCTCTTTTTGCAGAAAATGGAGAGTGACGCAGTTGACAAACTCCTGCTTCTGATTCCTGCGTTTTATGGGATGACCCTCGGTATTCTGTTCTTTTTGATCTATTTTGCCTGCAAGTATCAGTTCGAGCGCAGACGGCATGAGTTTGGTGTTTATCTAATGTTGGGGATGCGTAGAAGTAAACTGTTTGGTATGCTTCTGGCGGAAGATTTCCTGACCAGTATTCTTGCCATGCTCATAGGCTTACCTGTGGCTGTGGTGCTTTCAGAAATTGTCAGTCTTGTCACCGCCAAGCTGGTAGGCATGGGGATCATCGGTCATCAGTTTTCTTTATCCTGGTCTGCAATTGAATGGACGCTGGCAGGATTTCTGGCAATTAAGCTGACGGCACTTCTGATTTTGAGTGGACGAATCAGCCGCCAGGAGATCGGTACTTTGCTATCCCAGCCAACGAACCGCCCCAAAAAGCAAATGCCATCTGTTATCTATGGACTGGCTGCTATATGCGGAAGTGTGATGTTGGCAGTGGCTTACTACATGGCGATTCAGGGAATTGCATGGACAAAGGTAAGTATGATGGGACTGACTTTGCTGTTGGGCATAGTTGGTACGATGCTGCTTTTCTATGGGATGCGTGCGCTGATTGCTTTGATTGTTAAGAAAGGAAAAGGAAATAAGCAGCTTCATGTATTTACCTTCCGGCAGATTCAGGAGAATGTTATTCATCAGTCAACCTCCATGGCCATCAGCTCCCTGCTGATTCTGGCGGCGCTGTGTTGTTTTGGTGCGGGCGTAGGAATTGCAGGAACGAATAGCCTGTCTTCTGGCCATGTAATCGACTATACTTTTGAAGATCATACTGCAGAAGATTCATCGCAGGTTCTTCCGAATATAAAGGCAGCCCTGAAAGAAAACGGTTTGGAAAATCAATTTTCAGAGCTTTTTGAAATGAGGGTTGGGCGTATTCGCACCACAGAAGATTATGATAATGCCTACAGCATGGACGCTGTTATGGACTCTCTTCGGAGCCTGCCCCAGTCGGAAGACCGGGATGTCCTTCTGAACAATCTTGGTTATGCCACATACCCATATTTGATTTGTTTATCGGACTATAATCGTTTGTTGGAATTGTCCGGCAAACCGGCTCTCCAATTAGGCGAAAAGGAGGCCGCTGTCTATATTGATACAGAGTTTACTACGGTAAGTCGTACCGCAATGCTGAACCAAGTATTGGCCGGACAGCCCAAGGTGGAACTGGATGGTAGTCCGATTCATCTTACAGGAGAGGTTCAGTCTGTGAATTTGGTCACGGACCGTTCTATAACCTTGTCCTTTGCATTGATTCTTCCGGATGAAGCATTCCTATATTATAGCCAGGGAATGTATGATACCTATGTCAATGCGGTGCTCAGTGAGCAGGCTCTGGATGGAAATAGCCTTATGACTGCATATTTGGATTTGAACGAGAAGCTGGACGAAACTGGCATTGAATATGAAAGCTATCTTCAGAATATAGGTCGTCAGCTTTTCTACACCATAGCATCCAGTTATATTACCCTCTATCTTGCGATTGTTTTCCTGGTAGTTGCCAACACCATCGTGGGTGTTCAGTTCCTGATGAGTCAGCAGAAAACCGGGCGCAGATACCAGACCCTGATCCGCCTGGGAGCTACTTACGAAACCCTTTGCCAGTCTGCTGGAAAGCAAATTACCTGGTTTATGGGACTTCCTGTATTGGTTGCGGCTGTCAGCAGTCTGTTTGGAGTCAGGGCGTTATTTACAGGGATACTCTCGTCCCGAACCCGTGGGACAGTGTCTGAAATGCTGCTTGTATCTGCTGCTATGATTTTACTACTTTGCGTGATAGAATATATTTATATGAGAGTGGTCAAGCGCTCCAGTGATCGGTATTTGCTGACACTGATGCAGCCGCAGAGAGAAGAATAATTTGGAAGGAGGTGCTGTCATGAAAAGAATTGCTGTTGTGGAAGATGAAGTCTATATGCGGGAAGAACTCTGCGATATGCTCCAAAAGGACGGCTATCTTGTGGAGGCAATTACCGAGTTTGAAGATGCCGCTCGGCTCTTGGCAGCCCTCCGCCCTGACCTTGTGATCTTAGACCTGAACTTGCCGGAGATCAGTGGCTTTCAAATCTGCCAGGAGCTAAAGAATAAAACTGCTATCCCCGTCCTGGTGCTGACTTCCAGAGATCAGGTAAAGGATGAACTGCAAGCGTTCCAGTTGGGTGCCGATGAATATTTGACGAAGCCGTGCAGAAAAGATCGACTTCTTGCCAGGGTATCCAATATTCTCAAAAGGTATGAAGGCCGTACCAATCTCATAGAGGGACCAGATTTCCTGTTAGACCAGCAGACCTACACGCTTTATATTCATAATACCTCTGTGGTGCTTCCAAAAAATCAGGGAAAACTGTTGGTCGCTCTTTTGTCCGGCGGCGATGCTCTGGTCACGACGGAGCAGCTTTGCATGGCACTATGGGGAACCACGGAATACATAGATGAA
Organism: Coprococcus sp. AM11-30B; assembly: GCF_027674365.1. Taxonomy (NCBI): domain Bacteria; kingdom Bacillati; phylum Bacillota; class Clostridia; order Lachnospirales; family Lachnospiraceae; genus Coprococcus; species Coprococcus sp. AM11-30B. The sequence goes on from NZ_JAQDVB010000023.1 coordinate 39,101, forward strand.
AATGCCTTGCAGGTTAACCTAACCCGGCTGAAAAAAACGATGTCCGCCCTTGAAATGAAGCAGCGAATCGTTGCAGTTCGAGGAATGGGCTACCGTTTGGAAGCGGAGGTGTCTCTATGAAGCAGCTTTGGCACATGATAGAACGGTACTACCCCTGGCTTCTGTTGCTGCTGGGCGTGGATTGCTTTTGCGCTGTCATTCTTTGGATTTCTGACATTCAGGTATTTCAAACCTTGATCGGGTTAGTAGTTCTGACGAGCATCCTTTTGTTTTCAGCGATTCTGTTTGTACTAAACAAGAGGGAGAACACCCACATGGAACTGTTCCGAGATTTCCTCAGTGATCCTACCATCTGCAATGAAGAACGGCTGCTCAGTGCCATTAGTCAGAAAGAAGGAGAATCTGTCCGATTTTTGGCTTCGGTTTTACGGGAATACAAAAACGAGAGTAACAATATGGCGGATGCCCTACGGGACTATGAAGAATACGTGGAGGGCTGGGCACATGAAGCGAAAACGCCCCTATCGTTGCTGACCATGCTCTTGGATAACCGGAACGATGAAATCTCTCCTTCCCTGCAAGCAAAGCTGGATTATGTCCGCAGTCAGCTTCAGGAGGATGTCACGCAGATGCTGTACTATGCCCGGTTGAAGAGCAGTACAAAGGATTACCGATTTGAGGATGTCAATTTGAATGACTGCTTGGGTGAAGTTCTGGAGGACTATGCCCCACTTCTTGAAGAGAAGCATTTTGTCATTCTCAACAAACTGCAATCTGAAACAGTCTATACAGACCGTAGAGGACTTCAGTTTATGTTGGGACAAATCGTTAGCAATGCCATCAAATATAGCAGCGATAGTCCCATGCTTACAATTTCCGTGATACATTCGGAGACTGCAGATATCCTTTCTGTTGAAGATAACGGCATTGGCGTAAAAAAATATAATCTGCCGTACATTTTTCAAAAGGGCTTTACCGGGGATTCTACTGACAGCAGAAAGAAGGCTACCGGTATGGGACTTTACCTGGTTAAGAAGATGGCCGACGATCTAAATCTTCATCTGGAAGCAGCTTCCCAGTGGGGAAAGAGCTTCAAGATTGTCATCTTCTTTCCTAAATTGAGATCCAACGGAGGGAAATAATATAAACAGAAAAACGCCCGCAGGATTTTCTCCTGCGGGCAGCGTGTTGTCAGCTATCCCAAGGCTTGTATTCTGTTACAGTTTTCAAATAGGTTTCGGGATCGCCGTTCAAGATAAGGTCTGCATACTCCAAAGGAGCGTTGTAGATCAAATAATCCAGCTCTGACCGCTGATACATATTGTCAGCAATCTCGTTCTCAACGACGATAGTGTCAATCGCAATCATACTGCCGTCGCTGAATTTCACTTCCACACAGCAATTATCCATATTGTAGGCACAAGATATTAAGGTTTTCATGGTATGTCCTCCATAATTCGTAATATAAAGCGAAAATCCCGTCTGACTTCCTGTTAGAAATCAGACGGGATTTGTCCGTATGCACCCCGGAAACCGTCAGCTAACAGTTGATAAGTAAATTAGTTCCTTATCACTGTTAAGCCAAAGGTTTATGCGATTTTGGAAGAAAAATGGATGTGTGTTTCTGTTTCCACAGAGTGATGATATAAGTGAAGGTCTACCCCAGGGGATAGGCTTTGGAGAACGGGAAATATACATTTTTGCAAAAGGATACTTTTTCGCAAAAGTGAAGACGTTAGGAGGAGAGCAAATGGAAAACAACGGAACATGTTTTGTGTGTGGAGCTAAAGCATATATGCAACATTCCATGGACCCGGTCAAATATTTTTATTCATGTCCGATTTGTGGCAGATATGAGTATTATGTGCAATTTGCAGAATTAACAGAGTTCAATTTGAATCACTTGAGTTCATACCTGCTGTACAATGGATTTAAGGAAAGCATGAAAGAATACAGATATTTTACTACTATGAGTAAAGAGCGCTGTGATGAGTACAAGAAAAATTTTGAACATGGAGATGTTATACACGGGCATCCAGTCAGATTGGAAAATGAAAACGTAGAAAACTGGTATCCAAAAACTTTTACTGAAAAAGTGGATAATATTTTACTTCACTTGAATTCTCGTATTAGGCACATGGGTGAATATGTTAAACTACCAAAAGAGGAAATGATCAGTTGTCTTTTTGTTGATAGATACGATTATAAAGATGGTAATTATAAAAAGAGGACTGATGATGCAATACAGGCACAGATGAATTATATGATAAAGTTTTTAGTTGATAGGAATTACATCTTATCACCACAGTCATGGAATGGTGGAGAAAATGATCGACCTATCACATTATCACCAGAAGGTTATGCCAGAGTAGATGCTATTCAGAAGAATACTGCAAATGGTAAAAATGTTTTAGTTGCCATGAAATTTGGAGATGATACAAAAAAACTCAGAGAAATGATACGCCAAGGTATAATGTCAGCTGGCTATGTAGCAATTTTTATTGATGAAGTAGAACATAATGATTTTATAACTCCAGAGTTATTAAAATACATAAGAGATAGTAAATTTGTTGTGGTAGATTTGTCGCATCAGAATAATGGAGCGTACTTTGAAGAAGGATATGCGATGGGCTTAGGAAAGCCAGTGATCCAATTATGTAAAAAGGATGTGCGGTTACATTTTGACATAGCACAAAAGAATACAATCATTTGGGAAACAGAGGAAGAAATTCCGGAAAGATTAAAAAATCGAATAATAGCAACTATTGATTAGAATGGGTAGTTATTTTACGGGGGTAAATCTTATACCCCACTTTGAAAATATATTGCATACTTTTGCTATGCAGTATAAAATCAAAGTTCAGGGGAATATTGAAACCGTTTGTCTGCTTTCAAAGAAACCTTGATTTTCTGCGGTTTGTAGGATATTAAGGGGAGAAAATGAATGTGTGTTTTCAGGTCTTTTGAATGAAGCATTTGAATATTGAAACAGTGGGGTGTTTTGAGACTCTGCTGAATAATAGGCTTTTGCTAAAAGGTATCACTTTTGCGAAAATGTATGATACCTTCCGGCAGAAGCCTTTTTATATAAAGCTTGGTATCAGGGCGCAGGTTCAGCATTTGAAAGCCTATGCTTCCACAGTGGATTTGAAGAATGAATGCGTTGATCCACGCTTCAAGTATGCCGCAAGAGGCTGTGCGGAATATGTGGAGTGGTTTGGACAGAAAGAAAATCCAGCCGGAAAAGGATGGGCAGCAGGAGCCGGATATGGTGCAAAGATTATTACAATCTTAAATGCTATGATTGGAATTAAGAGCGAGGCAGCAGAACTGGAGGAAGTCTGGTACCGTGTGCGTAAGATATGGGCAGATTTTGGCACGCAGAAAGGTGCATTCCATAGTTTGGAAAATGCCAAGAGGTGTGCAGATGAAAATGAAGGATATTCCGTATTTGATGAATCCGGTAAAGTGATTTATTCCAATGATATATTTACACCGTATCTTGTGAGAGTATCCATCGAAGATTTGAACATCCGCAAGGGTCCGGGAACAGACTACGACAAAACAGGTAAGTACACCGGAAAAGGTGCTTTCACTATTGTGGAAGAAGCAGAAGACAAGGGTGCGAGCCTTTGGGGGGTTTCTGAAATCTTATCAGAAAAATCGTGATGGATGGATTTCACTGGATTATGTTCACAGGATTTAGTTATTAACATTGGAATGTACAAATTAAAACGAAAACGAAGTACCACTTGACAAAAATAACATTTTATGTAAAAATTAAAAACAGAATAAAGTCAGGAGGTAATTTCGTTGGACGTGAATAGAAATACTCAAATAGTAATCAATGATGATTTACTCAGAAAAATTGTTTATTGCATAGAGAAAGCTATCGGGGATGATTTGCAACAATATTTAAGAGAAAATCATCGGGAAACTAATAATGCGATTATACTTCTAAGAGGGGACAATATCAATACAAACTTAAGAACACATGTGGTGAAAGATGACATTGATCTTGTTCCTTTCCAGAGGTATGGTTGGTCTGGAAGAATGGTCATTGATCGAAAAGAGCATATTACCTATTCGATAATGACAGAAGGTACATTGTCTGGCGTTCCCAAAAAGAAAAATCGTGAAAATCCACACTATTTACAATCAGTTCTTTATGTCGAAAATAAGGATTGTATTGCGAAAGAAAGACAAATGACATTAGAAGATTTTGGAATCACGATTTTTGATACAGATGTGTTGGAACAGGATTTTGAAAAAATTAGTCAGGGAATGATTAATGTAGAAGAAGATTATAAACATTATATTATTGCATATAAAGCGGAGAATGGAGAAATCAAAGATATTAAACTGAGGTTTTTAGATAAAGATTTTAATATTGTAGATGAAGCGTCTCTTATGCAATATATTAAACCAGACTTTGCACGGCTTACAGATATTGGGCCTTCAGAAGATACAGACGAAGATGCGAAGCCGGATAAGAAGGGCTTAGTTGCTATAAAGAGTGGTATAAAGCCAAAACTTCGGGAAATCGAGAAAAGGGCCTGAAAATAAATTCAGGAGATATTGATTATGATAGAAAAAAAGTTTTACGGTGAGAGATTAAGAAGTGCAAGAATGTATAGAGGGTTGACGCTTACTGAATTAGCGAAGCGGACCGAAATCAGTAAGCAGTCAATTTCCTTATATGAGAATGATAATAACACACCAGATTATATGAAAGTTAGGCTCTTGGCATCGGAGCTTAACTTTCCGTATGATTACTTTTTTCAAAAGGATAGTTATGCTGCAAAAACAGAAACAACCTATTTTCGTTCATTGGCAAGTGCTACAAAGAAAGATAGAACAGCGCAGAGTATTAAGTTGGAATATGTAGCAAAAATGTATGAGATACTTCTGGAATTCATTTCATTTCCTGAAATGAATTTACCAAGTGTTGATTTTGTAGGATGTGATGATGTATTTGAGTGTGAGAACGAGGATGCAATTCAAGAAATAGAGGATATTGCTGCTCAGGTAAGAAAATATTGGGATATTGGTACTGGACCAATAAAGGATTTACAGTATCTTTTAGAAAAAAATGGAATAATTGTAACGGGATTTGATACCAACGAAGATAAAATAGATGCGTTTAGTCAGCGAACTATAGTGGCAGGAAATGATATTTATTTTATTGCAGTTGCATTAGGAAACAGACCAGAAGGCAGAATTCGCTTTGACATGGCTCATGAGTTGGGACACATATTATTGCATCCATGGAGTGAGGATCTGGAAGCTATAACAAAAGATGAGTTTAAAGCAAGAGAACGTCAGGCGAACATGTTTGCGAGTGCATTTTTGTTACCTAGAGACAGCTTTGGTAAAGACATTGCTTCATATCCTACAGATTTAAAATATTATCAGTTCTTAAAAAATAAGTGGAAGGTATCTATTCAGGCAATGATTTACCGGACACACCAGTTGGGCATTATGTCTGATAACCAGTATCAGTATTTAATGCGTCAAGTTTCAAAAAATGGGTGGAGAATTAAAGAACCTGGCGATGTACCATATTCCTTGAATGAAAATATATTTCAAGGAGCCATTGATTTACTGATAGAGCAAAATGTACTTACGGCGAAAGAAGTATTGGATTTATTCAAAAAAAATGGAGTGACTTTATATCCAGAAGATATGGAGAAACTTCTTCATTTGCGTCCAGATACCTTAAAGGTAGAGGAAAAAGTTGTACCAATATTGCAGTTGCGAAAAAAATAAGTGATTAGTATGAAAAGATCAGGCGAAATGTCTGGTCTTTTTTTATTGAATAAGTTTGGACAGAGTGGAAAAAGAGTGGGTGGAAACCGCAGAATTGCTTGACTTTACAGGGGGTTAGAGTGATTTATACACTACCAAAAACGAAATGCAGAGTATATTAGAGATCGACTTAGACCTGGACGAGCTGGATGCCACTAGTGCCGAGTTGAAAGCAACCTATCAGGAAATCAAAGATTATGTGCTGAAAGAATTTGGCTTGAAGGTTTCAAATTTATATATTTCTCAGGTAAAACGCAAATGTGGAATTGAAGTGGGAGAAAACTATAATATTCCAAAATCAGAAAATGCAAGAGTTCCACAATGCCCGAAAGAGAAAGAAGATGCTATCAAGGCTGCCCTGAAATACTTTGCGATGATCTAAGGACATCGCTGATTTCAAGGAGGAATAACACATGAAAAGCACATTTAAAAAAATGGGTGGAACCTACACACTTGGCGCAGACGGAATTTACTATCCGAATCTTGTCAGTACAGATGAAGAACCGCATTATGGGAAATATGGAATGATGCGGAAAACATATCTGAAAGAGCATCGTCCGGCAATGTATTCACTGTATATGTTGGAAGACAGATTGACAGAACATTTGAATACTGTGGACGATGAAGCACAGGAGAGAATGGATATTCTGGTGCGTCAGATGATGGAGAGGCAGGGCATTACGGAATTGGAATACATAAGAAAAACGAGAATTGATGAGAAACAAAAAAATAGTGCAGTGGTATCATCGTTATATCAATATGGGTTAGTAGAACAAGATTCAAATGAAACGGAAGTATATTATCTCTTTTCCGGATTTGGGAAGGCATTAAAAGGAAATTGTTTAAATTATGGTGATAATACAAAATGTAAGGTGTTTAAAACATACAACGATGTATCTCCATTATCTATTTCTGAGCCTGCTTTAATGGGGGATATAAAACAATTATTTATTGAAACAGTTGATGGTTAATATCGGAAAGGAATTTACTATGAATGACAGTTATTTGAATACTTTTGGAGAGTTGTTTTTTAAGATTGATGAAAATGATGAGGTGAAGAATATCATAGATCAAGCTAGTCATGTATTGGCATCTTTAATAACAAGATTTGGCGAGGTTGAAAATGAGCTTTGCTATGGAACTTCAAGGCAAGATGATTTTATCGACACGGTATTATGTCTTTTTATTAGAAAGATTATGGAACAACTTGACATAATTAATGTATTGTTTTCGATTGGTTCATTTTCAGAGACTCAAATTATTTTAAGGTCGCTAATTGAAAATATTGTTAGCTTGGATTACAATCCTTTCGCTTACATCCGGAGCGAAAAGGACATTCTGAAACTCGTAAACACAATCATTGTAAATACCAAAGGGGAAGAACAGCAAGCCTCTGAGGATTTCTGGGTGAAAGCCGAAAAGCTCTATTACACAGCACTGATCGCATATATCTGGTACGAAGCACCGAAGGAGGAACAGAATTTTTCCATGCTGATTGATCTGGTGGATGCCAGTGAAGCAAGGGAAGATGATGAGAAATTTAAAAATGCGGTTGACCTGCTGTTTGAGGAACTGGAGCAGAAGAACCCGAACCATTTTGCAGTAAGGCAGTATAAGAAGTATAAACTTGCCGCAGGAAAGACAGCAAAATCTATTTTGATTAGCTGTGGTGCAAGGTTAGCACCATTTGACATCAAGGAGTTGCGTGACCTGACTTCTTATGATGAACTGGAGCTAGATACACTGGGGGAGAAAAAGACAGCATTATTTGTTATTATCTCTGATACCGATGCGACATTCAATTTCATTGTCAGTATCATGTATTCGCAGTTGTTCAATCTGCTTTGTGACAAGGCAGATGATGTATATAACGGAAGATTGCCGATTCACGTCCGGTGCTTACTGGACGAGTTTGCGAACATCGGGCAGATTCCACAGTTTGAGAAGCTGATTGCTACCATTCGTAGCCGGGAAATATCAGCTTCTATTATTTTGCAGTCAAAGTCACAGCTAAAGGCTCTGTATAAGGACAACGCATCGACCATTGAAGGAAACTGCGATACAACCCTGTTTTTGGGAGGAAAAGAGAAAGATACTCTGAAAGATCTGGCAGAAATCCTTGGAAAAGAAACGATTGACCTTTACAATACCTCAGATACAAGGGGAACGAGTCAGTCCTACGGTCTGAATTACCAAAAGACCGGAAAGGAACTGATGAGCCAGGACGAGATTGCGGTCATGGATGGCAGCAAGTGTATCATGCAGCTTAGGGGCGTGAGACCTTTTTTCTCAGATAAGTTTGATATAACGAAGCACAAGCAGTACACGCTGTTATCCGATTATGACAAAAAGAATGAGTTTGACATTGAAAAATACGTCAAGAACCGCAACAGACTCCGCTTTAAGAGGAATGATGTGGTGGATGAGGTATGCGATGTCGGAGAAATCACAGCTTAACTTCTGGACATTGTGACCAGAAATTGTTTTACAACTGAATATGGAACTTATGACATGGGAGCTTTTCTAAAAATTATAATTCAGAGAAGCTCCCTTTTTATTTTTTGAAAAAGGAGACAAACAAATGGGCTTTTTTACAACATCAGTAACAGGACTTAAAACAGTAGTAACCACAATCGGCGCAGGTGTGGGTGTATGGGGAGTTATCAATCTTCTCGAAGGATACGGAAATGATAATCCCGGTGCAAATGCTCATGTGCCATAAAGTAACACACCGATAAATGCAGACAGCCAACCTCTATTCCGTATAAAATGGCGTATGTGGCATTTCAAATATGTGGTTTAGAAGTAGAAGAAAACTGAAAACCGTATTCCACGATTTGAAAGGATAGAGGTAAATGAGCATGGAAAAAACAGTATATATCACAGAGAAAGAACGGGAAATGTGCTACAAAGTAATTGGTGCGTTTGCGGAACTGTACGAAATGGAAGATGAAGATATTTTAGTGGTTGATGTTGGTAGGTACGGTTTTGTTAAATTGCAGTGCTATACACCGTCATATGGCTTTGAAGAACTTGACACCTATACAGACAGCCATAGTTTATTTGAAGGGCTTTGGGAGGAATGGCTTAGTCTAAATGTGTTTTTACTTGCTAGGGAAATGCAGTTAGACGATATTCTTTATGAGGATTTATTCAATAATCTGCCAAAGGAAAAACAGTCGGAACTTACCGGGAGAAAAGGCTATTTTGCAAAAAAAGCGGGTATCATTCTGTAAAATGAATTTTGCAGAAAGAAAACGCTCTATGTAGAGGGTAAAAAGATTAGAATGGCTCTGTATATGATAATATGCAGGGCTTTTCTTAATAACCAATATGCTCATTTTGATAAAGACCAAAAGACAAGCATTATGGAAATGTGCATAACTGGCTATGGAATCATGGATAACTCTATTCACAGCACATGGAAAAGCTAAAGTGCAGCTTTCCCACGTCCTGCAAACAGAGTTACCCACAATTCCATGATACAGCCAGTTATACACATTACGCACAATGCCGACTACTACGGAATCCAAATCATTTTTTCACAGAACAAGATTTGCTTTTACAGAAAGAGATTATAGGTTGGAATGGAGATAAGGGAACCTGCATAGAGCACAGCGGAAAAGTTGAAGAAACTGATTGAGGAAGAATTTGCCGGGCTTGTGTTTCTGTCTGCTGAAGATATGGAGTAATAACAAATTGGGACATAATGGTATAACTCTTTGTCCCAATTTGTTTATTGTTTAAATTACCCGTATTAGAATTGATATGCTTGCAGAAATCAAATATCTAACATAATTCCTCCCACTGTAATAATACCATACAAATTTTATGAATACAAGACTGTTTATATAAGCTGACACATGCTAAACTAGCCTAGCAATGTTTCAGTAAAACTTTCTTTCATTTTTCAAGGAGGTCATAATCATTATGGGGAATAATCAGACAGAAAAAGCGTTTGAAGAAAAAAGATTAGCACAAACAATCTCTTTAGCCGAGGAACAATTAAAGCAGGCAAAAGAAGCGGCAGACAAAAAAAAATCAGAAATTATCGAAGCCAAAAAAGATGTGCGTGAAAATACAGAACACGGCATTACATCACTGTACACATCAGACGGTTTCGAGGCACTTGTTGAATTAAGCCAATATATCAATCCTGTTACAGACAAAATTATAGATTATGAAGAAGAAGAACATAAAATACTTCTGTTAGAAAAGATGATAAAATCGCCCTATTTTGCCCGAATTGATTTTAAATTTGATGATGAGGACGAATTTGAAAAAATATACATTGGACGTTCTTCTCTACGAAAAAACAGCTATCAAGAGATGTATGTTTATGATTGGAGATCGCCGATTGCCAGTGTTTTCTATCGTTTTATGACAGGCGAAGCGTTTTATGACGCTCCATGTGGACGAGTAACAGGCGAACTCAATTTGAAACGCCAATATGAAATAAAAAACGGAACACTGGAATATTTTTTTGATTCAGATGTTCAGATTGTTGATGAATTTTTAAGGCAATTACTGTCACAAAACACTACTGCTAAAATGAAAGCTATTGTTGAAACAATTCAGCATGAACAGGACGTGGTTATTAGAGATATGGAAAATGACCTGCTAATGGTACAGGGTGTAGCGGGAAGTGGAAAAACCTCTATTGCTCTCCACCGGGCTGCTTATCTTATGTATCAAGGTTTACAAACAAAGCTGTCCGCAAATAACATTATGATTATTTCCCCAAATTCTATATTTGAGCAATATATTTCAAATGTATTGCCCGAATTGGGAGAAGATAATGTTATTTCTTCCGTGTTTGAAGATATACTTAGTGAGTTATTAAATGGCAGGAAAATTCAGTCAAGAAATGATTTTTTAGAAAACTTGATTGTCAATTCAAAATACAAGGAAATTTCAAGAAATAGTATAGAATTTAAAACGTCAAGTTTTTTTAGGGAAATTTTAGACCAATTTCTCATTGATATACCCCGCCAGTGGATAGAATTTGAAGATGTTTATTATGAGGGAAAATGCGTTGTAAGCGGGCAAATTCTAAAAGACAAGATATTAGGAAGACCAGAAACACCATTAGGCATAAAATTAGAACAATTAGAAGATTATATTTTAGAACAAATATTTGGAACAGGAAAAGGGCGGGGGCATAAAGAAGAAAAAAATCTAATCAAGCAGGAAATACAGAAATTTATAAAAATTGACATTGTTGAATTATATAAAATATTATTTAGCAATGAAGCCTATTTTTATAGCCTGCTGCAAAATAGCAATCCGTCACAAAACATAAAAAATATTTGGAAATATACTAAGGAAAATTTGGAAGCAGACAGCTTGTATTATGATGACGCAATAGCAATCGCTTATTTGTATTTAAAAATATACGGAACAAATAAATATAAAAATATTAAGCAGGTAGTCATTGATGAAGCACAGGACTACTACCCTCTCCAATATGAAATATTTAATTTTCTTTTTTCTAATGCCAAATTTACTATTTTAGGAGATATGAAACAGACTCTTGCCAAAAAAGAAGATATTTCTTTCTACGAACAAATTCAAAAAATATTGAACAAGAAAAAATCTTCTCTTATTATGTTGGATAAAAGTTTCCGTTGTACGAATGAAATTTTAAATTTTAGTTTAAAGTTCATTGAACAAAGTTCACAGATAAAAAGTTTTAATCGGAATGGCGATAGCCCAAAAGTATATATTGCTGATAATTCCGAAATCTTCATTGATGAAATTGTTAAGGAAATAAAATTATGCCAAGAGAAAGGGTTTCAGTCGATATGCTTAATTTGTAAAACCGAAAAAAATTCAACCTATCTATTTAATAAAATTAAACACAAACTTGATATTCAATTAATTAAAAATGGGAGCGTATCAGATTTACAAGGCGTGTTTATCTTACCAGTATATATGTCAAAGGGATTAGAATTTGATACTGTCTTAATTTGTGATGCAGATAGCCAAAACTACCATGATGAAGATGATAAAAACCTCTTATATGTTGCCTGCACAAGAGCGCTTCACAAACTTAGCTTATTTTGTGAAAATGAGGTTAGCCCGCTGATATAGATAAATTTACAATATATTGAATTGCCTAAATGCCAAACGCAGCGTAAGTGCATATGAACAAAATGATAATAATTAGACAGACCATCTTTCTCTTTTAATGGCATTAAATTGACATTACGCTCTCTATCATATATATTTGTTGCTTACTGTCAAAAACACGACAGAAAAATATAGTTTAAATTCAACGGATAAAAGAGGTAATGAACATGGGGAAATTACTACTGCTGACACTTAACGAACAAGAGGAAACAGCGATTGACAAAATCATATCGGCAATATCTGATTATATACAGATTGAACCCATGCAGATCACAACCGCTTCCGTGTTATCTTTTCCGGGACTGGAAATAAAGCAGAACCAACGCCAGGTATTTCAAGACGGGGAGGAAGTAAGCCTTACCCGCCTTGAATACAGTACCCTTGTATATCTTGCTTCCAACCCCGGCATTGTCCTCACACGGACACAAATATTTGAAGCCGTTTGGCACATGGAAAGTGAAAGCTGCCAGTCAAGCGTTGCAAATGTGATTTACAACCTGCGGAAAAAAATAGAGTCGGACAGCCGCAAGCCCATTTACATAAAAACCGTTTTAGGTATGGGCTACAAGTTTGCTTCCGGGGAATGACAACAGAATAACCGCCGCCCGTTACAGCGGCATACCATGACAGGAAATCAGAAAAGGTTTCCTGTTTTTTTGCACCAAAAACCGCGCTGATTTTCCAGCTTTGTCGAAAAGTTTTATCAAAAAGTTTTTCAAAACTTTGCCATATTTGCATTTCTCTGCGTAGTAAGGAGTAAAGGGGGAGTTTCGCCGTTTTCTTAGAGCAAGATTCTACCGAGGTGCCAAAATTCGCTTTTCGCTCATTTTGCCCCTGCGGGAATCTTGTTGGGGAGTGCCTTCCCCAAACCCTGCTTATGCGGCTTGCGCCGCTTAAAAATCCCTCAAAATATTTTTTCGGATTTTTTCAAAAACAGTTCCGTTTTACCCCCTGTTTTTCTCCTATTAGTGAGAGAACACCACGCACAGAAAGGAGGTCTGCCGACCATGAAAAGATACAACACACCGCACCGCAGCCGGGTAGTCAAGACACGCATGACCGAGGAAGAATACGCCGAGTTTGCGGAAAGGCTTTCTGCTTACCACATGAGCCAAGCCGAGTTTATCCGGCAAGCCATAACCGGGGCAGCCATACGCCCCATCATAACCGTTTCCCCCGTCAATGACGAGCTGCTTGCCGCTGTCGGGAAGCTGACCGCCGAATACGGCAGGATCGGCGGCAACTTAAACCAGATAGCCCGGACGCTGAATGAGTGGCACAGCCCCTACCCGCAGCTTGCCGGGGAGGTACGGGCGGCGATTTCCGACCTTGCTGCCCTAAAGTTTGAAGTCTTGCAGAAAGTGGGTGACGCTGTTGGCAACATTCAAACATATCAGCTCTAAAAATGCCGACTATGGCGCAGCGGAAGCCTACCTCACATTTGAGCATGACGAGTTTACCATGAAGCCCACCCTTGATGAAAACGGGCGGCTGATACCGAGGGAGGATTACCGCATTTCTTCCCTCAACTGCGGGGGCGAGGATTTCGCCGTTGCCTGTATGCGAGCCAATCTCCGCTATGAGAAAAACCAAAAACGGGAAGATGTGAAAAGCCACCACTATATCATCAGTTTTGACCCACGGGACGGGACAGACAACGGCTTGACCGTAGACCGGGCGCAGGAGCTGGGCGAGCAGTTCTGCAAAGAGCATTTCCCCGGACACCAAGCCCTTGTATGCACCCACCCGGACGGGCATAACCACAGCGGCAATATCCATGTGCATATCGTCATCAACTCCCTGCGGATTTACGAAGTCCCGCTTCTGCCCTACATGGACAGACCAGCCGACACACGGGCGGGCTGCAAGCACCGCTGCACCAACGCCGCTATGGAATATTTCAAGAGTGAAGTCATGGAGATGTGCCACCGGGAGGGGCTTTACCAAATCGACCTCTTGAACGGCAGCAAGGAACGGATAACGGAACGGGAATACTGGGCGGCAAAGAAAGGGCAGCTTGCCCTTGATAAAGAGAACGCTGTCAGAGAAGCCGCAGGACAGCCGACCAAGCCCACCAAGTTTGAAACGGACAAGGCGAAGCTGCGCCGGACGATACGGCAGGCACTTTCCCAAGCTGGCAGCTTTGACGAGTTTTCTTCCCTTTTGCTGCGGGAGGGCGTAACTGTCAAGGAGAGCCGGGGGCGGCTTTCCTACCTCACGCCGGACAGGACAAAGCCTATCACAGCCCGGAAGCTGGGGGACGATTTTGACAAGGCTGCTGTCCTTGCCCTGCTCACGCAGAACGCCCACAGAGCCGCCGAACAGACCAAAGCCATACCCGAATACCCCCACACCCAAAAGGGACGCTTGCGGGAGGAAAAAGCCGCAAAAACCACCCCGGCAGACAACACCTTGCAGCGCATGGTTGACCGGGAAGCCAAGCGAGCCGAGGGCAAGGGCGTGGGCTATGACCGCTGGGCGGCAAAGCACAACCTAAAGCAAATGGCAGCTACTGTTACCGCCTATCAACAGTACGGCTTTTCTTCCCCGGAGGAACTGGACGAAGCCTGTTCTGCCGCTTATGCCGCCATGCAGGAAAGCCTTACAGAGCTGAAGCAGGTGGAAAAGACGCTGAACGGGAAAAAGGAGCTGCAACGGCAGGTGCTTGCCTATTCCAAGACCCGCCCTGTCCGGGACGGGCTGAAACAGCAGAAAAACGCCAAAGCAAAAGCAGCCTACCGACAGAAGCACGAAAGCGACTTTATCATAGCAGACGCAGCCGCCCGTTATTTCAAGGAGAACGGCATTTCCAAGCTGCCGAGCTATAAAGCCCTGCAAGCAGAGATTGAAGCCCTTATCAAAGAGAAAAACAGCGGCTACAACGATTACCGGGCAAAACGGGAGGAATACCGCCGCTTACAGACTGTCAAGGGCAATATCGACCAGATTTTACGCCGGGAGCGCAAGCCTGTGAAAAGGCAGGAACAGGAACGATAAAAACCACCCCAAAATGTACCCGAACCCATACAGAACAAGGGGGCTGCCCCGTACTCTACCCGCAATACCAAAGGATTTTTTAACGGGCTTACAGGGCAGAAAAACCCCGAAAATGATACCGAGATGATACAGAATTACCGTCGATACCGCCACACCAGCGGAAACGGCAGAAAGGAGCGCACCCATGCCAAGAATGAGCAAGAAACGGCGGCTGGAATGGTCTTTTTTCCTGCGGCAAGTAAAAGTCGGGAATACCACCTGCGACCGTATCACATACAACGACCTCTGCCGGGGCTGTACCCATAGCTGTAAGCAGAGCTTCCGGGCGGTTATCATACTTTGCCCCCGCTACTACTCCAAACGCCGGAAAAAGGAGGACAGGGACAATGGCAGATAACCGCAAGTATTACTACCTCAAGCTGAAAGAGAATTTTTTTGACAGCGACTCCATTGTGCTGCTGGAAGATATGAAAGACGGGATTTTATATTCCAATATCCTCTTGAAGCTGTACTTAAAATCTCTGAAAAACGGCGGGAAGTTGCAGCTTGACGAGCATATCCCCTACACAGCGCAGATGATAGCGACACTGACCCGCCACCAGATAGGGACGGTTGAAAGGGCTTTAGAGATTTTCCGGCAGTTGGGGCTTGTGGAGCAGCTTGACAGCGGGGCTTTTTATATGACCGATATTGAGCTGATGATAGGACAGTCCTCTACCGAAGCCGAGAGAAAACGGGCTGCAAGGCTGGAAAACAAGGCACTTTTACCGCCCCGGACAAAAGGCGGACATTTGTCCGACATTCGTCCACCAGAGATAGAGATAGAGTTAGAGAAAGAGATAGAAAAAGAGAGAGAGGGAGAAACGGGACACCCCGCCCCCGCCGCTTATGGCAGATACAACAATGTGATACTGACCGATACAGAGCTTTCCGGGCTGAAAACAGAGCTGCCCGACAAGTGGGAGTATTATATTGACCGGCTTTCCTGCCATATCGCTTCCACCGGGAAGCAGTACCAGAGCCATGCAGCCACCATTTACAAGTGGGCGCAGGAGGACGCTGCCAAAGGCAAGGCTGCCCCGAAACAGGGCATACCCGATTATTCATGTAAGGAGGGCGAGAGCTTATGAAAAACGAGATTGAAGCTATGATTACGGATATTACAACCACTACCGCCGAAGCGGAGGACTACACAGGCGAGGACGGGCTTTTATACTGCGGCAAGTGCCATACGCCCAAAGAAGCCTACTTTTCAAAAGAAACCGCCCAATGGTTAGGGCATGACCGACACCCAACAGACTGCGACTGCCAGCGGGCAGCCCGTGAAAAGCAGCAAGCCGCCGAAAGCCGACAGAAGCACCTTGAAACAGTGGAGGACTTGAAACGCCGGGGCTTTGCCGACCCCGCTATGCGGAACTGGACATTTGAGCATGACAACGGCAGAAACCCACAGACCGAAACCGCCCGCTTTTATGTGGAGAGCTGGGAAACCATGCAGGCTGAAAATATCGGCTACCTGTTTTGGGGAGGCGTGGGGACAGGAAAAAGCTACCTTGCCGCCTGTATCGCCAACGCCCTTATGGAAAAAGAGGTTGCCGTTCGCATGACAAACTTTGCAACGATACTCAATGACCTTGCTGCCAGCTTTGAGGGCAGGAACGAATATATTTCCCGCCTTTGCAGCTACCCCCTGCTGATACTTGATGATTTCGGTATGGAGCGAGGGACAGAATACGGGCTGGAACAGGTTTACAGCGTGATTGACAGCCGTTACCGAAGCGGCAAGCCGCTGATCGCCACGACCAACCTCACGCTGGAGGAATTGCAGCACCCGCAGGACACACCCCACGCCCGTATCTATGACAGGCTGACTTCCATGTGCGCCCCTGTCCGCTTCACGGGCAGCAACTTCCGAAAGGAAACCGCACAGGAAAAGCTGGAACGCTTAAAGCAGCTGATGAAGCAGCGAAAGGAGAGCCTATGACAGAAACGAAACAGACAAGCACCACCAAAACAGACCGCCGCCCGGACTGTGTAACGGAAATCCGCATGGGCAACTCCGTCCTTACCGTTTCCGGCTTCTTCAAGCAGGGCGCAACCGACACCGCAGCCGACAAGATGATGAAAGTGCTGGAAGCGGAAGCTGCTACACAAAAAACGGCGATTTGACCGACCATAAAGAAGCAGATTTGACGCTTTTGCCGCTATACAGACAGCCGCCCCATGTGGTACAATCAAGGTACGGAATAGTGGGGCTGGCTGTCGGAAACGGAGGATTTTATGTTAAGACAGACCAACCAACAACCAATTACCGCCCTTTACCCAAGACTTTCCCATGAGGACGAGCTGCAAGGCGAGAGCAATTCCATTTCCAATCAGAAGCGTATCCTTGAAACCTATGCAAAGCAGAACGGCTTTTCCAATCTGCGCTGGTACACGGACGACGGTTATTCTGGTGCGAACTTTCAAAGACCCGGTTTTCAAGCCATGCTTGCGGACATTGAAGCCGGAAAAGTCGGGACAGTTATCGTAAAGGATATGTCGAGGTTAGGGCGAAACTACCTGCAAGTGGGAATGTACACAGAAATGATTTTCCCACAGAAAGGTGTCCGCTTCATCGCTATCAATGACGGAGTGGACAGCGCACAGGGCGACAATGACTTTGCCCCGTTGCGGAATATATTTAACGAATGGCTGGTGAGAGATACGAGCAAGAAAATCAAAGCAGTAAAACGCTCAAAAGGTATGAGTGGCAAGCCCATCACAAGCAAGCCTGTGTATGGCTACCTCATGGACGAGGACGAAAATTTTATTATTGACGAGGAAGCTGCACCCGTAGTCAAGCAGATATACAACCTCTGCCTTGCTGGGAATGGTCCGACTAAGATAGCCCGTATGCTCACAGAGCAGCAAATCCCCACGCCGGGGACGCTGGAATACCGCAGGACGGGCAGCACCCGCCGCTACCACCCCGGCTATGAGTGCAAGTGGGCGACTAATACCGTAGTGCATATCCTTGAAAACCGGGAATACACAGGCTGTCTGGTAAATTTCAAGACAGAAAAACTTTCTTACAAAGTCAAGCACAGTGTAGAAAATCCCCTGGAAAAGCAAGTGATTTTCGAGAACCACCACGAGCCTATCATAGACACCCAAACATGGGAACGGGTGCAGGAGCTTCGCAAACAGCGCAAACGCCCCAACCGCTATGATGAAGTGGGTTTGTTCTCCGGCATACTGTTCTGTGCGGACTGCGGCAGCGTGATGTATCAGCAGCGATACCAGACGGACAAGCGCAAGCAGGACTGTTATATCTGCGGCAACTACAAGAAGCGCACCCATGACTGTACGGCGCACTTTATCCGCACCGACCTCTTGACCGCTGGTGTACTCTCCAATCTGCGGAAAGTGACAAGCTATGCGGCAAAGCATGAAGCCCGGTTTATGAAGCTCTTGATTGAGCAGAACGAGGACGGGGGCAAGCGCAGGAACGCCGCCAAGAAAAAGGAACTGGAAGCCGCCGAGAAACGCATAGCCGAGTTATCCGCTATCTTCAAGCGGCTGTATGAGGACAGCGTGACCGGGCGCATATCAGACGAGCGTTTCACAGAGCTGTCGGCAGACTATGAAGCAGAACAACGGGAGCTGAAAGAAAGAGCCGCCGCTATCCAAGCGGAGCTTTCCAAAGCACAGGAAGCCACCGTGAACGCAGAAAAGTTTATGAATGTTGTCCGGCGGCATACCAGCTTTGAAGAACTTACCCCTACTCTGCTGCGGGAGTTTGTAGAGAAAATCGTTGTGCATGAGTGCAGCTATGACGAGAACAAGACCCGCAGACAGGACATTGAGATTTATTATTCTTTTGTTGGCAAGGTGGACTTGCCCGAATAACCGCCCGACCTATCCGACACAATGCGCAAGTGCCGGATAGGAACGGCAAAATTTTTTACACTTCTTTTACTTCTTTATCTCACTTGAGCAAAATCACAGGGCATCAAGCACTTAATGTCTTCTATGTGAAAAGATTTTAAAGGAAAAATGCACATCCTACGCAGATAACATGACAATTTCATGCAAAGCGAAAGGAGACACCCTGAAAATCGAATACACAAAAGTGGGAGACTATTATTTACCGAATCTTGACTATCCGGAGGAAGCCAGACCGATTGGCTGTTGTGGAATGCTTCGGAAGGAATATCTGAAAGCACATAAATCTGGAACTTATACATATCTTCTTCTGACCGCCAGACTGGACAGCTATCTGGCAGATTTGAATGAACAGTCACAGGAACACTTTGAGCTGATTGAAGCTCAAATGCGAAGTGCGGAGGGAGTTACTGAGAAACTGAAGAGACAGAATCCTATGGAATGGGTACGCCACTGCAACAATATCCGCAACCGGGCTGCTGAAATCATCAAACAGGAACTGATTTATGTATAAGGGGGATTCCAGATATGAGAAGAGAATTGATTGAAAGTTATTATGAAGAATACCAGCGGGAACTGGAAAGATTTCTTGAATCCGATCCAGAGATGTTTTCTCTGGAAGCAGAAATTCATCATTACATAGAAATACTGGAACCAGTCCTCAGAGATGACGGACAGGAGATGTGGCAGGCATTGGACAGAATTATTTTAGCGAAAAATGCCATGGAAGGTATTGCGGCAAAAGAAATGTATATCCGTGAATTTCTGGATTATGAAAGGCTGGTGTGTGAGAAAGACAACCATATCTGAAATTTGAAAATGTGACAGCATAAACAAATAAGACCTTCTGTGAAAGCAATCAGCCACAGGAGGTCTTTGCTCTCCCACCTGCATAAAAAACACCTCTATTTTCGTATTGATTGATTCAGCAGGTCGTACCGGTGTGGTACTGCTTTGCTGTGAGATAAGCATACGAAAATCGGAGGTAAAAGACATTGAGTGGAAATTGAGCAGGAATTGAGAAAAAAGATATATTGTGCTTACGTTCTTCATGTACTCTTGTTGTGATTTCATTGTTTTTTATCGTATAATATGGATACTGGAGGTGGTTTGGATGAAATACAAGATTTTAGTTGTTGATGATGATAAAGAATTGGTGAAAATGCTTTGTAGTTATTTTAATATGAAACAATATGAAACCATTACGGCTGCAGATGGAATGGAAGCATTAAATAAAATAAAAATGAAACCGGATATTATTTTATTGGATATCAACATGCCACGTATGGATGGGATTGAAGTATGTCGTCTGATACGCAGTAAAGTGTTATGCCCGATTTTGTTTCTAACAGCAAGAGTTGATGAAGATGATAAAATTAATGGGTTGCTTTCGGGTGGGGATGACTATATTACGAAACCATTTAGTCTTCGGGAGTTGGAAGCAAGGATTGTCACAAACATAAAGAGAGAAGAAAGGCATCAACAAAAAACGGAATACCGTTTCATGGATGAAATGCTGATTGATTATTCTGAAAAAATAGTAACTATAGCTGGACACAGGATGGAGTTCACAAAAATTGAATATCAGATTATTGAATTCTTATCCATGCATCCAGGGCAGGTGTTTGATAAAGAACGTATATATGCACAAGTCTGCGGATATGATGCGGAAGGGGACAGTAGAACGATAACGGAATTAGTACGGCGTATAAGGAAAAAAATAGCGGATTATTCAGAAAAAGAATACATAGAAACTGTATGGGGGATTGGATACCGATGGAAAAAATAAGAAACTTGTCACTGAAAAAAACAATTCTGCTTTATTTTGTAATCAGCTTAACGGCAGCATTTCTGTTATCTGGATTTACAGTTCATTTTGCAAGAAATATGCAGAATAAAATATGGGAAAAATATATTGATTATGCAGATTATACGGACGTGTTTCAGCAATATGGAAAGAAATACGAGATTGAGATATCAAGACCTAATCAATCGCAGATGAATCGTTTGGACCATCATCTTTCGGAAATGTGTGACTTTATGGAAACATATTCGGTACTGATTTTTTCGATTGTTGGGAGTGTTGTTGCGGTATTCTTTTTTTATAAAAATAAGTTAAAGACACCTCTACAGGAACTAAAAGATGCCTCACAAATGATTGCAGATAATGAACTGGATTTTCATGTGTCCTATGAAAATAAAGATGAGATGGGAACTTTGTGTAAAGAATTTGAAATGATGCGAAGTGATTTATCAGATAACAACAGAAAGATGTGGCGAATGATTGATGACGAGAAGGCTTTGCGGAATGCAATTGCACATGATATACGTTCTCCACTTTCCATATTGCGTGGGTATCAGGAAATGCTCTTAGAGTTTGTTTCTGCTGAGAGTATAAAAACAGAGGATGTTATTGATATCTTACAAACAGGCATGTATCAGATTGACCGTATAGAGCATTTCACGGAAAACATGAGAAAAATGTCCCATTTAGAACAGAGGGAACTGCAACGCTCAGAGATAGAATTATCAGAACTGGCAAAAAAGATTGAGGCAGAAGCTGCCATGCTGTCCAAGAAGGAAAGTAAATTATGTAAGGTAGAAAGAGTGCAGGAACAAAACATTGTGAAAGTGGATGAGGAACTTGTCATGGAAGTGACAGACAACTTACTGGAAAATGCGGTTCGATATGCACAAAAAAGTATTGCTTTGCAGATAAAGAAAAAGGATGGTTTTCTTATAATTTCTGTTGAAGATGATGGAATAGGATTTGTGGATACTGAGGAAAAAGTAACAGAGCCATTTTATCATAAGAATCCACAAGATGATTTAAAGCATTTTGGCCTTGGTATGTATATTTCTCGTATTTTCTGTGAAAAGCATGGAGGAAATTTGAAAATATATAATGCCAGACAAGGCGGTGCTCATGTAGAAGCTCTTTTCAAAGCTGAATAAAAATACTTTATAAGGCTGAAATCACAAATAAAGTGGTTTTAGTCTTTTTTGTTGTGAATTTATTGAGAATTGATTTGTATGATGTTGTTAAAGAAATAAAGCCTGCAAATAAAAAGTCAAGGCTAAATTGAAGAACATTGAAAATCTTATACAGGTT
>NZ_JAQDVB010000024.1:0-57320 GCF_027674365.1 Coprococcus sp. AM11-30B
TCATTGCGGATGGATTCAAAAATATCTTTATACATAATAAAACCTCCAGAATAAGTAGTCTTAATAATTACATCTACCTATTCGGAGGTGCATTGGCGTCATAATTCCGATTGCGGAAGAGGCTAGAAAATGTTATTCTTATCATAGGCAGTGGAGCTTTCTTAGTTCAGTTGTTTCGTGTGGTAATAAAAATAAAACTGCGCCACAGCCTTGGCAGGCCATCGCGCAGCGATTTTGTTCAATCGGAATTTATAAAGGAGAATATTGATGAAACTATTTTTATGTTCGCACTTTTCAAGTGTAGGAAGTCTGATAAAGGAGGAAATTGAAAATAAGAAAGTCGCATTTATTCCAACAGCTTCACTGCGTGAAGGCTACACCGGTTATGTCGGCTCGGCTCGAAAATTATTCAAAAAGTTGGGAGCAATCGTAACTGAAATTGATATTTCAACGGAGGCTTATTCAACGATACAGTCTGTTTTTGAAGAAGCAGATGTGATATATTTTACCGGCGGAAATTCTTTCTTTCTTATGGACCAGCTCCGTAAAACGGGAACTGATGGGCTACTGAAAAAGGAATTGGCAAATGGAAAATTGATGATCGGCGAGTCGGCAGGCGCAATTATATGCGCTCCAAGCATCCAATATATCGAGCAAATGGATGAAAAGCCAGAGGACTACTCACAAGAAGATGATGCAGGGCTTGATTTGATTGATTTCTATGTTCTTCCGCATTATCTTACAGCACCATTTAAGAAAGTTACCGAGAAAATAATGACTGAGTTTTCGGATTTGAATCTATGCCCTATTAACAACCGTCAGGGAATTGTAATTGATGGTGAAGGTTCAAAGGTTATTTGCAAAGACTAATTTGAAAATTCTTGTTTGTATATATCTTTTAAAAGGTATATGATTAAGAAAAACGGCAGGAGGTATCTGAATGAAATCACATAAATATTGGTCTATCGGTGCACTGATTACAATGCTTGGAACTTTTTATACAGGTTATAAGGGATCAAAAGAAGGCCATAAGTACTTTGCAGCAAGTTCTTTGCTTTGCATGATTATAGCTATTTATACAGGACACAAGATGATTTCTGGTAAAAGTAGGAAGAAAAAAGAAGTTTCAGTAGAGAGTGTTGAAGATTAAAAAACAAAATATTTTAATAAATAACGCCGGTGCGGGATTTTTGATATCCAGTACTGGCGTTATTTATTCTACAGGGGCTTGGGGGGTGTAGCCACCAAATATATTTTTAATTTTCTTCTTCGGTAAGTTTGTTAAGGATCCACTCCCTATTGATAACAACATCCTCATCATCGCGGAGATCCTTGAAATCATCGCAGTGTGAAGAAGCAAATTCATACATATTGTCAATGTCAACTGCACCAGTAATCTCACTCTTATTAATGATTACAAGAATATTTGTTCCGTCGTCATCGACAGCAAAGCGCAGTTCATCAAATTCTTTATCAGGATCATTTTTGAGAATAGAATCTGTCGCAAGTAATTTGACAAGTTCCATTATCCTGTCATCCTTACCAGCATCAAAGATCTGGATCTTTTCAACGAGCTGATTTGGTGACGTTACAACTCGGTTTAAGTACTTTTCAGTATGAAAATCAGCTAAAGCATTTTTTTCACAAAATATTTCACATGTCTTTTCCACTTCTGATTCCGGAACCAGATAAATCATGATAAGATCGGTTTTATGAATATGGCAAACACCATGATCATGAATATTACGACAAAAAAGCAGGAATATGGTGTATTACAGGCTGTGGGTATGACAAATAAACAATTAAATTTATGCCTGCAGCTACAGGGACTGATTTTTACGGTTGGCACCATATGCGTAGCACTTATCGTTGGTCTGCCACTCGGCTATGCACTTTTTTCCTATGCAAAACATAATGGAATATTTGGAATGAATGTCTATCATGTTCCAATTACACCAATTCTTGCTATGATTTTGCTGGTCGGTCTGTTGCAGATTGTGCTTTCCCTCGTTCTAAGCAGTAATCTGAAAAAAGAAACGCTGGTTGAAAGAATAAGGTATCAGGGATAGCAAGTATTGCTGGGATATCCTCAGTATCATAACAGGAATTAAAAGCACTTGGTTTCAAAAAGTTTTGTACTTTTGACAAAATGCAACCGATTTTTCATCAATTATAATAAATTTGATTAAGCAGCCTGTGTGTAATGAAGCATACAGGCTGCTTGCATTTTATAACTCTAATGAATCTTCTGTATCTACCCACATCTGTAAATTGCCCTCAAGATATAATCTCGCATATTCAAGTGGTTCATCGACTGCAAGTGAAGTCAATGCACAGTCTGATCCGGGTGTGGTTTTTAAATCCTTTTCGGCTTCCCAGCAGTCAATGCGAAGCATATAGCCAACATTTGTATAAATGTCAATGCTGTTTCGTTGTGGATTGTATTCTGCAAATATTGTTCTCATCGTATCCCATCTCCTTATCATTTAATCAATCATTAGTATATGGTCAGAGAATGAAGAAAAACCGGAATTCACGAACAGGATTCCGGTTTTTTAGCTGCCATAGGATGCAAGATAAGCTGTCACTGGCAGGTTCTTTGTGTGAATCCTCTATTTCGGACAAGAGATAATTTGACAGGAAATTTCAAAGAAGAGTATAATACATATTAAGACATTTTGAATCGGCATGTGTCCGGAAGAAGCTGTCACTGGCAGGTTCTCTGTATTATAAGCAGGTTCGAAATAGACGCTATGGGGGAAAATAATTTGGAAAAAAAACTGACAATAAATGATATAGCCCAGATGTCCGGTGTGGCAAAAAGTACTGTATCAAGATATCTGAACGGGGGAAGCGTCAAAGATGCAACGGCCCAGAAGATAAAAAAAATCATCGAAGAAAATAATTATGAGCCGAATCTGTTTGCAAGGCTGAATGCAAAAGAGAGCCGGATCATAGGACTTACGGTACCTGGATTTAACTCGATAACAACACCGAGACTTGTAGAAGTAATCGTTGCCTATCTTAAGAAAAATGATTATACACCTCTTATCATGCATACGGAAAATGATATCGAAGAAGAAATACGCTGTATCGAACGGCTGAAGAATATGAATGTAGATGGAATTATGGTTCTTGCGACGGGAAGCACAAAAGAATACGAAGAAGCAGTAAAGAAGTTAAAAATTCCAATCCTGTTTCTTGGACAACGCTTCCCGGGAGAGAATTCTGTCATTAATGATGATTACAATGCAGGATATGCGGTGGGTAATTATATCGGACAACGTAAGTTCAAGGAGATTTATATGCTCTGGGTACCTGAAGATGACCCGGCAGTAGGAGGAGAACGACGCCATGGAGTGATCGATGGACTTATGTCCTGTGAGAAAAAGCCAAAAGAAGTCATAGAGACAACGTTCTTTTATGAAAATGCAATTGAAAATGTACAGAAATTTGTAGATCATATGAAGACACCGGCGGCAGTCGTATGCGCAACAGACCGTATCGCATTTGGCGTGTACAAAGTAATGTCAGAGAAAGGTATACGGATACCGGAAGAAGTATCCGTGGTAGGATTTGGCGATTACGAAGCAGGAGAACTGTTACAGCCGCCACTTACGACGGTAAAATTTGACTGGAAGAACTGGGGGGAGATCAGTGCTGAGTCGATGATCCAGATGATTTTAGGAAAGCCGGTAAGCCCGCTTCAGGTCAACCCGTATAAAATTATAGAAAGAAAAAGTGTAAAAGAGAACTGAGAATCAGGCGGATCTGTCAATTTGACAGACCCGCTTTTGTGCAATATAGACAAATTTAGATATCAATTTTTGGAACCGTTTCCAAAAATGAAATTGCAGTGACGTTTTGTGTTGACATACAAAAGCTGATGTATATAATAAAAACATGGGAGCGGAACCGGTTCCAAAATAAAACAATACAAGGAGAAGAGAAATGGGAAAGAACAATGAGTATCTGGAAATATCAAAACAGATCGTAGCCAATATTGGTGGAATGGATAATATCCAGGGAACAGCACACTGTGCAACCAGACTCAGGATCATATTGAAAGATAATGATCTTGCAGATATTGAAAAACTGGAAGATATCGACAAAGTAAAAGGTGCGTTCATAGCAGGTAATCAGTTACAGCTGATCCTGGGAGCTGGAACAGTGAATGATGTATATGAGGTATTTGCCGAGTATACGAATACACAGAATATGTCACTGGGAGATCTGAAGGAAGAAAGTGCGAAGAGGCAGAATCCACTTCAGGCAGTGATCAAAGCGTTATCTGATGTATTTATCGGAATCATGCCGGCACTTCTTGCAGCAGCCCTTCTGATGGGAATTACAAGCGTCCTTGGCGGACTTGAAGTAGTAAAGACACATGATACCTTATATGCGATCAACCGGCTGGTAAGTCTTGCGTCTACAGGTATCTTTGCAATCCTTCCAATGGCAGTATGCTATTCAGCCGTAAAAAGATTTGGCGGGAATCCAGTTCTTGGTATGGTAATCGGAGCAATCATGTTAGACAGTTCTCTTGCCAATGCTTACCAGGCTGCACAGGGAACCGTTGATATAGAAGTTATCCGTCTGTTCGGACTGAAGATTGAGATGGTAGGATTCCAGGGAGGAATCATCATCGCGCTTATGATGGGATTTGTAGTTGCAAAACTGGATAAATTCTTCAATAAGGTAATTCCGGATGTAATCAAGCTTCTGGTTGCACCAATGCTGACAGTATTTATCTCTACGGTATTACTTTTTACACTTGTAGGTCCGGCAGGACGAATTCTTTCTAATGGAATCACAGACGGACTGATGTGGAGTACAGAACATCTGGGAGCATTCGGGTATGCGTTATTTGCCGGAGTTCAGCAGATCGTAGTTATCACAGGTCTTCATCACATTATCGGTGCGGTAGAAGCACAGCTTATTGCATCGACAGGAACAAACTTTTTAAATCCACTGATGTCTGTAGCTTTATTTGGACAAAGTGGTGCGGTACTTGGTTATCTTTCCCTGAACTGGAAGAACTTAAAAGCCAGAGAGCTTTGTATTCCAAGTTTCTGCTCGACATTATTTGGTATCAGTGAACCGGCAATCTTCGGAGTAAACTTACGTTACAAGTTTCCACTGATCGGTGGATGTATCGGTGGTGCAGTTGCAGGTGCATATGTATACTATTCAAAGCTTACTGCTCTTGGATTCGGTACAACTGCACTTCCTGGAATGGCAATTTCTAATCCGGCACATCACGGGTACATTAACTACATCATTGCACATGCAATCGCGATTACGATTGGATTTGTATGTACAGTCATCTTTGGAAAAATGTGGTCAGCACCGGATAAGAATAAAAATGACAAAAAGAACGATACAAAAGAAAATGATACAACAAAGGCAGTTATTACAGAAGAGCCTGGTGCAGTCTATGCAGCAGCAGAGGGAACAGTAAAAGATATCGAAGCATCGACAGATCCGACATTTGCAAACAAGGTACTTGGAGACGGTGTCGTTATCTTTCCGGAAGACGGAACCGTTATGGCACCATGTAAGGCAACCGTATCACTCGTATATCCAACCGGACATGCAATCGGACTTACAACTGCAGATGGAGCAGAGATCCTGATTCACTGCGGGGTAGATACCGTCAATATGAACGGTGAAGGATTTGAGACACTTGTAAAAGAAGGACAGGAAGTAACAGCAGAAGAAGCACTTATCAGATTTGACATCGACCTGGTGAAGAAGCATGGATACTCTCCGGAGATTCTTGTTATCTTCACAGAGCTTCCGGAAGGAAAGACCATCAAAACAGAAGAAAAACATATTGCAAAAAATGATAAGATGGCTGAAATCGTGTAAGGATAAGGTGGACAGGAACAGATGAACAAAGAGACATATTTAACAGAATATCCGAAGCATGAAAGTATGAGGGAGAATGTAAAAAAAGATAAAAACAGACTTCACTTTCATATGATGCCGCCGACAGGCTGGATGAATGATCCGAATGGTCTGTGTGAATTTCAGGGTGTGAATCATATTTATTTCCAATATACACCATTTCTTGCCGGATGGGGAACGAAGCTTTGGGGACATTACACAACAAAGGATTGGATTCATTATAAAGAAGAAGAGCCGTTCCTTTATCCGGACGAAGAATGGGACAGAGACGGTGTATATAGCGGATCAGCCTATACCTGTGAAGATGGAATTCACTATTTTTACACAGGAAATGTAAAACTCTGGGATAAAGATTATGATTATATCATGAATGGACGGGAACAGAATACGATTCACGTATTCAGTCCGGATGGAAAGAATATTGCATACAAGAAGCTTGTAATGACCAATGATGATTATCCGGTGAATATGTCCAAGCATGTCAGAGATCCAAAAATCTATAAAAAAGACGGCCGTTATTATATGATCCAGGGAGGCCGTGATGCGGAATCTGATGGCTGTGCACTTTTGTTTTGTTCCGACGATCTGGAACACTGGAAATGGTACGATACGGTGCGGACAGCAAAGCCATTTGGTTATATGTGGGAATGCCCGGATCTGTTCGAGATTGACGGCCAGCAGATTATGACATGCTGTCCACAGGGAGTAGATCAGAAGGGATATGATTACCAGAATGTGTACCAGTGTGGATATTTTCCGGTAGAGTTTGACCTGAAGAACAAATCATACAGCTTTGGAAAATTTCAGGAATTTGACAAAGGATTTGACATCTATGCGACACAGACATTTGCAGATGAAGCGGGTAGAAGAATCCTGATTGGCTGGATGGGGATTCCGGATGCAGATTATGATAATGATACAACGGTTGCATATGACTGGATCCATGCACTTACCATGCCAAGAGAACTGGAATGGAAAGATGGAAAGATCTTACAGCATCCATTAAAGGAGATGAAAGATCTGCGTAAAAATGCATTTACCTGCGAGCTGGAAGCATTTACAAAGTGGGCGCCTGCGGACTGCTGTTTTGAACTGAGACTTGACGTGGAAGAAGCAAAAAATCTGGAGCTTAAGCTTCGTGAAGATGTTACAATAAGCTGGAAGGACGGGCTTTTTACCTTATCGATGGGAGAAAGCGGACGTGGAAGAAAGCAGCGCTTTGCTAAGGTGGAAGAGCTTTCGGATATTACCATCTTTTCGGATACATCAGCCATTGAGATATTCATTAATAACGGGGAAACAGTTCTGACAACAAGAGTATATAGTGAACATCTTGAACAGAAAGTAGAGCTTGTATCCAGAGAGGTAAAGGGAAGCGTTCATGGATATGAACTTGGATCATTCGAGGTTGAATATAAAAAATAGATTCCGGACTGCATAAGATATAACAGGTGAATATACGGAAAAGAAAATAAAAATGTGGACAGGTTCCTGAAAAAAGAGGTGCCAGTCCACATTTTTTATACCATAGTATGCAAGAGATGCTGTCAGTGGCAAGTTTTTTGTATCTGACTTTGTACTAGCATATTAGCAAAGAGAAAATTGCAAAATGTATAAAACAGAGATATTATTATAAAATAAGAATCTGTTATGGAAGATGTGAAATATCAGATAACAGGATATATGGAGTGAAGGTGGTTATGAAAAGTAAAGACAGTAAGATTTCTAAAATAGTAAGAATGCTGATGATGCTTTTAACAGTGATCCTGATCGCCCTGTTTTTGACGATCATGATTCTGGTCAGTAAGATACAAGGGACGGCGCGAGTGGTGAATTATGCTGGCCTGGTCCGGGGAAAGACCCAGCAGATCATCAAGCTGGAGGATGCAAAAGAACCGCAGGATGAGATGATTGCATCGGTAGCCTCTTTCAATGGGATTTGAATCGAAAGATGAATATAATGAGATTATGTTTCTCAGGGAGATCACGCATACTGTCAACGCATTTAACGATATGGCAGATGTGATAAGACTCTATTCTAAAAAACCAGAAACAGCAGAACAAAGGCTTGCCAATCTTTTATCCGAAGTTATGTATGAGGATTCTGAATCGGTATAGTAAGACAACCGGAGTTATGATACAATGAGCACAAGCGAGTCAGGCTGTTCACAGATTTGACGAGCGGCGAATTGGCTTATGGACTTGTCCATAAGATGCCTACACGCAAGAAGCATTTCAACAGTTCCGATTGTCTGATATCGAAAGGAGACATACGATTATGGCAAAAGGATCTGTTAGAAAAAAAGGAAAGAAATGGTACTATCGCTTCTATGTAGAAGATGCAAGCGGTAAAATGGTTCAGAAAGAATATGCTGGAACCGAAAGTAAAAGTGAGACGGAAAAACTTCTCCGCAAAGCACTGGAAGATTATGAAAACAAGAAGTTTGTCGCAAAGGCAGACAGCCTTACGGTAGGGGAACTTCTGGATATGTGGGCGGAAGAAGAACTGAAAACCGGAACACTCAGTAATGGCACAGTGGAAAATTACCTTGGTGCAATCCGATGTATTAAGAAACACCCGATTGCAGAACGCAAACTGAAAACAGTTACCGCAGAACATTTACAGAGTTTCCTTGACCTGCTTACATTCGGTGGCGAGTTTCCAGACGGAAAGGTGCGAAAAGGATACAGTAAAGATTATATCCATTCTTTCTCCGCAGTGTTACAGCAGTCATTCCGTTTTGCAGTATTTGCAAGGTTTGTGACCTTTCAAGTCCTCTATATAGCATGGTTGGATTTGATACCGTCCGTTCTGTCAAGGACTGCCCTACGGCGTATCGGCTTCGCCTTGTTCCTTGACATCACTTGGAAACAAAAATAGGATTATATTAAAGACTTTTCCTTCAATCGTTCCCTAATATGTATTTCAGTTAATGGTTCATCAAAATCAACAGTTAATAATGTCACTCCCTTTTCACGACATATTCTTGCTTTTCTGGAATCATGTTCCTTTTGCTTTTTTAACTGTTTTTCACCACCCCAATGTTTGATTGGATTATAGTGTTGCTGTCCTTGATATTCTATTCCAAGTTTAATTGCATCAATATAAATATCTAATTCTAATCCCTCTAACCATTTAGGACGATAATGTGTTTTAACTTCATAGTTAGAATAAATAGTTTTAATAATATTAGCTAAAGTTGTTTCACTAACCCATGATTCACCTACATTTTTAAAACCAAATTCTTTTCTCACCGTGTTTTCAATACTTTTCTCAAATTCTCTTCTTGCTTCTTTAGCTTGTATATACAAAATGTCAGAGCTTGGATTAGTTTCACTTTGTTCACTGGCTAATATAAACTTATCCCAATATTTTAGTATATTTTGAGGACATTTATCTCTAAGTATTAATTGTTTTTGTATATTAACATGTCCTTCTAACATATAGTCAATGCCATATTCTAAATACCGTTGTCGAATATACCAACCATATTGCCTTCTGAACGCAGTTCCATACATTGCTGAACAATATTCTTCTTGTGGTAATTTTCCATTGCATTTGTGGCATATTTTGCTTTCAAATTTGAATAAAGAGAGTGGATTTCCTGAATTTTTTGATGTTATTTCTTCTATAAGTTTTGGAAATTCATCCGTTCTTAATACTATTTTTTCGCCTTGATGTCCAAAAATTTCTTGTCTTTTCTTTTCTAGAGCTATATAGTTTTGTATAGCTTGTTTTTCACAATCACAAAAATAAATATCCTTAGATTCTCTAGATTTTTTAAAAGCGAAAAATCCTCCATATAAATCGGGGTATAAAACATAAGGAAATGGCAAATCTTCTAACGGTTCTTTTGGAATATACTCATAAAATGCATAGGGGTTGATTAATTCACTATATTCACCTGCATTTGCTTCTAAAATCTTCTTAAAATGCCACAAATCCGTTTTAGTTTCAAATTTTTTCCCATTTAATAGTATAATG
Source organism: Coprococcus sp. AM11-30B (assembly GCF_027674365.1). Classification (NCBI taxonomy): domain Bacteria; kingdom Bacillati; phylum Bacillota; class Clostridia; order Lachnospirales; family Lachnospiraceae; genus Coprococcus; species Coprococcus sp. AM11-30B. The sequence goes on from NZ_JAQDVB010000024.1 coordinate 9,896, forward strand.
ACATTTTTCCACTTTCGAATTTTAGAAATTATATATTCAACAAAAATTGTATTATCAATATATTCTTGAATGGTATTTATAGTAAAAGAATGAGATCCATTATTTTCCGTATAATTAGGTAATGTTTTAGCTTTGTCAATTATATCATCGTAATATTTCGATTTAGTTTTTTTAAATTCGACATAAACGATATTACTATTTGATAATTTTTCAGTGTTCCAAAATTCATCTAAACTGCACGCTGGTATTTGAGTGCTTTCATCATATCCTTCTATAGATAAATCCAAAAAATTCATAATGTACTCCTTGCTTTAATTTATATGCCTATTGTAACATATTAACAATATCTCCTGTATACCACCACAAATTATTCACCACAATTTTTTATTTCTAATTTTCCATCATCTGATGTATACACAATTTGTAATGCCATACAATTATATTGATAATGCCATTCAGTATTATATACTGATATAATCATTTCATTCGGCTTCCCTGTAATATCATAGGAAAAGCGAACATTTCTATACTTATTTTTAACAGCCTTTTCAATGAGTTCTTCTGCATATTTTTCTTTGTCCAAGATAAACAGTTTATTAGCAATGACATCGAATTCTTGTTTATAAAAAGCACCAGACGTGCTGACCATAGTGTTAACAGCTTGTTCTTCATGTCCGTATTGTAAATATCCCAGAAAAGCAATAATACATATCAATATCCCCATAATAATATAGCTTTTTTTCATACAACACCTCTCAAGCTAGTGTTCGTATACGAACACTGTTATAAACGCTATTTTACGCTAATAATAATTACATAGCAAGGAATTATGAAAGAAAGCGGAAAATTCATGAGATGATTAAATACGATAAATTATGGGAGACAATGAAAGCCAAAGGCATTTCACAATATGATTTATATACGCATTATCATATGAACCGTTCTCAGCTGAACAGGTTAAGACATAATCAGAATGTTGAAGTAAATACAATTGATAAGCTGTGTAATATATTGGATTGTAATGTGGAAGATATTATGACACACTATCCAGACGATAATGTATTTTAGAGGAGATATGAAGTGATGCATGAAAAAGATGATACCATGCTGAACGATTTCTCCTTTCTTGTTTTTTATTTTTACCACCTATGTTGTCAAAAGGTAGTCAAATGTAGTCAAAACTCAATTGAAAAAATGCTTATTTTACGGGGATTGCGAGTATTTCTCATAGGGTTCAATTCTCTGCGTAATATCCCGGACTCTTTCAAGAAGATCGTCATTGTAAATGGCAGCAAAAAGCCTTGGAGAAATGATGAAGGTTTTGTCATCATGGGAATGAAGTATTTCTTGCTGAATGCGAATAGTCTGGAATTTTAAGTCAATTTGAGTTGTTGCTGTGGTGTTATTCTATTTCAAAAAAGAGTAAAATGATATAAATAAGGCCACGGCTGATTTCATGTTGGAACAGCCGTGGCTCAGTTTATTTTTTTATCCGTACAAACGAGACTGTTCCGCAGATTATGTAGAACAGACAGAGTACGATTCCGATAGTGAGAACATACTCCAACTGCACGGTTACTGTTGCTGATGAAGTCGATCCGGAACTTCTGGCAAAAGTATTGGCAAATCCAGAGATGCGGGCGTTGCTCAATTCGCCGGCAAAGACGATGAAGTAATAAATTCTATATCCAAATGAGTATATTTATTGTGCATATGGAGAATTTATCTCCATCAAATCTATTGAAATCTCCATTATTTAGCATTAAAATGATGGAGATAAATTCAAAATGAAGGAGATTTCAATGAAAAATTTTGATTATATTACAAATCCTGCGAAGTTGCTGACACCTGAAATTGTTCAGATGGTTGGCAGTATTCATGAGCATAAAGGTAAACAGGAATTATTTCTGGAAGCAAACATAGATGAACTGAAAACACTTCTGGAAGTTGCTTTAATTCAAAGTACGGGAGCATCTAACCGAATTGAAGGTATATTTACAAGTGATAAACGTTTGAAAGAACTGGTAAGTCAGAAAGCAGAGCCACGTAATCGGTCTGAACAGGAAATTGCCGGCTACCGTGAAGTGCTGGCTACGATTCACGAAAGTTATGAATATATCACTCCAAGACCAGACATTATTTTACAGTTACATCGTGATTTATATTCTTATTCCCAAGGAAACATCGGTGGTACCTATAAGAATTCAGACAATGTAATTGCAGAAACCGATGCCGAGGGACACCAGAAAGCTCGTTTTATTCCAGTTCCAGCTTTTCAGGCTGCAGAAACAATAGACGAACTTTGCGCTCATTTTCTTGAAGCATGGGAAGCAAATCTCATTGATAAACTGATTTTAATCCCCATGTTCATTCTGGATTTTCTGTGTATTCATCCTTTCAATGATGGAAATGGTAGAATGAGCCGTCTGTTGACTTTATTGTTGTTCTATAAGGCTGGATATATCGTTGGAAAGTATGTCAGCATGGAAATGCTGATTGAAAAAACGAAAGAAACATATTATGAAGCTCTTCAAGCAAGTTCTGTCGGTTGGCATGAGGATGAAAACAGTTATGAGCCTTTTGTTAAGTATTATTTAGGTATTATGCTGAAAGTATACAATGAATTTGAAAACCGTGTAGAACATTTGAAGTATCATAATCTTTCCAAGCCGGATAGAATTAAGGCGGTGATTGATAATAAGGTCGGTAAGATAACGAAGAAGGAAATTATGGAACTATGCCCTGACATAAGTAAGGTTACCGTTGAAAGAACACTGACGAATTTAGTTAAAAGTGGGTATATCGCAAAGGTCGGTGCAGGTCCATCCACCGGTTATGTCCGTATTTGAAAAATTATTTTCAAATAAATTACTTGTTTTGCTTTTAATTTCGATAAGAAGCATGTTCTTCTTTTACGGCCTGTAATTCGTCAGGATGCGATGCTAAATGAATGATAGCATTCCCCATAACGAGAGCTCCTGTTTTCATTCCATTTTCACCAAATAATTCGCTCATTTATTTCGCAAGCACCCATTCCAAGCAAAATGAAAATCTTTAAACTTTGGTTTCAACAGTTGTAATACGTAAGAATCTTCCATAATCTGTATCCTCTCTTAATCCCTAAGATCACAAGCACTTTCCAGTCATGCTTACTTTTGCTGTTGCTCACTCAGCAATAGTTAGTCTAACCGTTTTCCTTATTCTATCACAGTATCGTGTTATTCTTCCATCAGTTTTCAAACCAAGTATTAATATGAAAATAGATCATACGCTCTCTTTTTTTGCAATATTTTATTATCTTGCGAATTTATCATTGTAACGAATATGCATATCTTTCCAATCCATGAACAATACGTAAAATACCTTTCCGTATTGCGGGTTCTCTACAATTCTTCCATGATCAAGCACAGAAAAATAAGTTCCGTCAGCTTTTCGAAGATGGAAGTGAATATAGTCATTTTCATTACCACTGTCAATCTGTTCCCAGATACTTGATTCTATCTGTTGCTGTTCATCTTCCCGGATCAAGTTGCGAAAACTTTTCTTAGTAAGTCTGAACAGTTCATCTATATCTTTATATCCTGACATATGAAGAAATTCATCATTTGCAAAAAATAGTTCATCATCTTCTTTGTCAGCTCTGTATATGATGAATGCACCTGGAAGATGTTCCGCGATATCCTTGAATGCGAATCCAAGCTGTTTGCGGGCACCTGACCGAAATCCTTCTCTGTAGACCATACATCCATTTTTTCCATGAAGCTTTATTTCATAAAGAGCGGCATCTGCGCAGCGCATGAGTTGTGAACGATTGGATGCAAATGTTGGATATTCTGCATATCCTAGAGAAATATAAAATGCATGTTCCTTACCATGGTATGAAAATGATTTAGGAAGTTTGGTGAATTTCTGCAGCTGTATATCTGCTTCTGCAAAGGTACAATTTGGTAAAAGAATGCAGAATTCGTCACCACCATTTCTTCCAAGTAATGCATCGGATGGGAAAAAAGTCTTCATGCTGTCTGCAAGATTCTTTAGTGCCCTGTCTCCGTAATTATGTCCATAGATATCATTAATAAACTTGAAATCATCGATATCAAGGAGCACAGCCACAAAATGTGCTTTTGGATTTTTTTGAATCATTTTTTCTGCAAATTCATCAAATCCATAGCGGTTATAAATATTTGTAAGAGAATCTGTGCGCGCCAGTATCTGAAACTTTTTCTTATGTTCTTTTGCTACTAACCATACTCTGGTAAGAACTGACAGGAGAAGGCTTATTGTAAGAAATATTCCGATGATGATTATCAGTAATGTGGCATTTCTCCATCCACTTTTAGGAGTTACTTCAAATTTCCAGTTTTCATCTCCTATTGTAAATGTATAAGAAACAGGACGATTTATTTGCCCATCTGATTGATAAACCACTTTATAAGTATCACTCCATGGAGCGTCTGTTTTTGAAATTTTGTATTCGTATCCAAAATTTGAAAGTGCACTAATTGAATCTGAAAAAATATCCGGAACACGCAGGATAACAATAGTAAATCCCCAGAAATACTCATGTCCGTTTTTATCTTTCAGATATACGGGATTGCGGACTGCAATTCCATATCCTTCCTGTTTTAATTTGAAGGGGCCCTGCGTAATGATTGTATGGTTGTCTCTTGCGTAACAGGAAATTTTTCCGCGGTCTTTATCATGGATCAAATCAATCTTACCTGCCTCCTTTTCATTAGCCGGATAAATATCTGTAACAACACCATTAGGAGCGAGCTGTACACTTTCAATAGAATCAGACATAAGATTTCCTGCAATTGTTTCAAACTGATGGATTTCGCCATCTTCACTTATTAAGATTTGCTTCAAGGTATCTGTGATCTCAATTCCATTTGTAATTTCATTCTTTATTCGTTCGCCATAGGTGGCTACGTTTAATTGTGCTGTTATGTGTCTCTGCTCTTTTTCGTGGGCGTCTGTTTTGTATACAATCAAACTAATAAGGCATATGCCCAGTAAAAAAATGATAAGAGGCACAAGTGTTTTCTTTTTCACTTGGTTCACCTCATTTTGTCCATGGGAATTATTATAATAAAGCATTATATCACAGAAGTTGAAAAACAGAATAAGTTTTATGAAAAAACGAACTGTGCATAATCCTTATACATGAAATGAAAGAAATCCTTGCTGATGAAGTCGATCCAAAAGACAAAAGAAACATATTATGAACCCCTCAAACCATTATTAATGAAACGGATCAAAAACTCTGTTCTTTCATGAGTGAAAGTCTGTATACACGTCTGCCGGTTTCTTCATAATGCTGATCCAGAAGATCACAGGTTGTCTGGAGATCGTTAATCCGGATGGCCTCCAACAGACATTGGTGTGTCCATACTGCAGTGCTTCCGTTATGAGAGGTATTTTGAGCCGGTGTGTTTGGTTCTAAGCATTTGGCATTCTGAAGCGTTTCAGCATCTCCGCTTAACTGTCCAAAGCGATTAGCATTTTGAACCGAGAGGAACATGGCACCATTCAGTGGACTCAGCAGCTCCCACATTTTGGTCAGTCGGTTAAGCTGGGCAGAACGAATGATCTGCAGGTGGAATGTCTCATCTGCACGAACAGCCTTCATAGTATTGCCTTCGAGAATAGCCTTTCGAAATTCTTCAATACTGGCTTCCATTATCATGAGACTATAGTCACTAAGGAGGCAGTTACTTTTTTGGATTGCCAGTTTTTCAAGGCTGCCGCGCAGAAAAAAGACTTCATAAGCGTCTTGTGGAGAAAGCAGTGCGACTGTACATCCTTTGTTAGGACAGTAATCGACTAAACCTTCGACGGCGAGCTGTCGGAGTGCTTCGCGCACAGGACCTCGGCTGAGTCCGAATTTCCGGGCAATTTCAGCCTCTACCAGTTTTTCTTGAGGCTGAAGGATTCCATTGATAATCTGCTCCCGCAGAGATTCAAGAACAATTTCTGATGTAGTAGTATTTGATGTTTTTCGTTGTTTCTGCATATTTACCTCATAAAATTTTCAGAATAAGTATCCGTTTTCGATAGGTACGCTTGGTTCATAGTAGAACATACCGCCAATTTCTCGCATGTTTCATTTCCTTACTAATTAATAGAAAAAATTATACGGATGTCTTTTGTCCGTTAGCAAAAAATTTATTATAATTATAGTGGATTGTTAACAAAAACGAAAGTATTATTTTTGTTGTTAACATTAAATCGAAATTGTTGACAATCCTATTAGCCTAGACTATACTTGTTTTATCAAGAGTGACTCGGAAATTCTGCATTGTCAGAAAAAAGTAAATCCTAAAGAAGAACAGGAGGCAACGCAGTAATTGATGGTTGTCGGACTGTCTGGTTTCCGAACAGTCCGATTTTCAGCAGAGAAGAATAATTATTATAGGAAGGAGAGAAATTATGAGACTTACAAATTTGACTTGGCCGAAAGCCCAGGAATATTTTGAAAAGAATGATATGGTACTTATTTCTATCGGCAGTATTGAGTGTCACGGCCGTCACATGCCACTGGGAACCGATACACTGATTCCGGAGCATTTGTTGGAGAAAATCGAGAAGAAAAGTGATGTTTTGATTGCTCCGACGATTCCGTATGGTTCCTGCCAGTATTTAGCTCCGTATCCGGGTACAATTGATATTGACAATGAGGTACTCTATCAGTTTTGCCGTCAGATTTTTCTGAGTCTGTATCGTCACGGCGCAAGAAAATTCGTTTTCCTGAACGGACATGGTGGAAACATCAAGATGATTGAACGCCTTGGCATGGAATTCGAAGATAAGGGCTGTCTGGTGGCTATGCTTAACTGGTGGCTGATGGCATGGGATATGAACCCGGCGTGGAAAGGCGGTCACGGCGGTGGTGAGGAAACAGCTGCGATTCTTGGAATTGATCCGTCTTTAGTTGATAAGAGTGAGATAGGCGGTGAACTCCAGTTTAAGCACCTGTCTGAAAATCTGAAGACAACCGGTTTCTGTTCTGTTGAGTTCAAGGGAGTTAACGTTGATATTATACGCAATACTCCGCATGTAACAGACAACGGCTGGATCGGACCGGATCATCCGAATACCGCTACAGAAGAGTGGGGCAAGGAGATGCTTGAGACCACAGCAAACTATATTGTTGATTTCATGGAAGAATTCAAGAAAATAAAACTTTCATAAAGAGGTGTCAGAATGGATAAAAAAACAACGCTTGAAATGATTGCAGCAATTTCAAATGCAAACGGTACATCCGGTTTCGAAGATGAAGTGGTTGCAGCAATTCGTCCTTACGCAGAAGGACTCGGAGAAATTACAGAAGATCGCATGCGCAACCTGTATATCCGCCGTAAAGAAAATAACGGCAAACGTCCGGTTGTTCAACTTGACGCACATAGTGATGAGGTTGGGTTTATGGTGCAGGCTATCTGCCCGAACGGAACTCTCCGCATCATTCAGGTCGGAGGTTGGGTTAACCATAATATTCCGGCTCATAAAGTCTTGGTTCGCAACCGGTTCGGAGAATATATTCCGGGACTTACTGCCAGCAAGCCTCCGCATTTCATGACAGAGCAGGAGCGTAAAGCTCCTCTGGATATGAAAGATATCACGGTTGATGTTGGCGCTGTTTCTAAAGAAGAGGCGGTTGAAAAATTCGGCATTCGTATCGGTGAACCGGTAGTGCCGGATGTGACATTTACATATTCAGAAACCACCGATCTGATGGTGGGCAAGAGCTTTGACTGCCGTCTGGGATGTGCGGCAATTCTTAAGACCATGCATACCCTGGCTGATCAGGATCTGAATGTAGATATTGTTGGTGCTTGTGCAGCACAGGAAGAGGTTGGTGTGCGCGGTGCCACCGTGACAACACAGGTAATTAAACCGGATATCGCAATTGTTTTTGAGGGATGCCCGGCAGATGATACCTGCGTTGAGTCGTATATGGTTCAGACAGCTATCAAACGAGGACCGATGCTGCGTCACATTGATGCCCGTATGATCACCAATCCGCATTATCAAAGATATGCACTGGATCTGGCAGAAAAGCTTGGTATTCCGGTTCAGGATGCAGTTCGTAGTGCCGGTTCAACAAATGGTGCAGCTATACATTTGTCTGAAAAAGCGGTTCCGGTTATCGTTATCGGAGTTCCGGTTCGCTATGCACATACACATTACGGAATTTCAGCTTATGCTGATTTTGATAATGCGGTTAAGCTGGCATGTGAAATTCTTAAAAGACTTGACGAAGAGCAGATTATGAGTTTTTAAATACAATACATTAAAAAAATTCTGGATTTTATGCAGGAGCTGAGATAAGCAGAAACTGCATAAAATCCATTTTTTATCTTCGTTGAAAAGATTTCGGGTGAGATAACACCTATCGGTGGTCTGCCCCAAATGTGCTCAACCTTTGTCAGCCTCATTTAGCATACATCTTCAGTAAATGAATTATTTCTGGTCCAGTACGGACTGAATCTGCTTCATCAGCTGATCGTAGTTTGACTGATCGTCAATGCCACCCATGAAAGGTTCGCCAATGATATTTCCGTCTTTATCTACGAGAACTGTTGTCGGGAATGCCATAATGTTTCCTGCATATTTTCCAACTGTTGAATTAGAATCGAAAGTCAGGTTCTTGTAGGAAGCGCCTTGAGCTTTCAGGATTTCTTTTGCCTCTTTAATTCCGGCTTCATTGTTGTCTAAAGTATCCGTGTTGATACCAACAACTTCGCCACCCATTTCTTTGAGTTTCTCATTTAATTCATTCAGCTTAGAGAGCTCTCCGACACATGGCTTGCATCCGCTGAACCAGAAGTTTACAACTGTAACTTTGTTTTTAGCGAAAAGACTGTCATCTACATCGTTTCCATCCAGATCTTTTCCTTTGAAACCTTTGAATACAGCTGTGGATTCGTCTGATTTGGAGGAAGAGCTGTCAGAGGAATCGGATGCAGCAATCTCTTTCTCAAGCTTGGCAATTTCTTCTTCAATTCCGCGGATTGTCTCGATGTCTTTGCACAGAGTTTCATATTCTTCTTCAGAGAAAGAATCTTTGTTAGATTCCACTGTGTTTGCGAGGGAATCAGCATAGTTTTCGCTCATGGCATCACCGGCAGCGTTCTTGTTCATAAGACCAAAGGCTTTGTCCCATGCATCTTTGTGATCAGCAAAAAGCTGGTTTTCCTGCTGGTAAAGGTCATCCCGTTTTTTGTTCAGCTCGTCTGCGCTGCCCGTTTCTGTTGTGGAAGAAGATTCCTGTTTTGTGTTTGTATTGTCTGTTGAGGAGGAATTTCCGCAGCCTGTAAACGCAAAAAGTACAGAAATGGCAAGGGATGCAGCAATTACCTTTTTTAATTTCATTGAGTTTGTTCTAAGTGTTTTGTTTTTCATGAGTTTAAATCTCCTTTTCAATTTTATTTTGTTCGTTTTAGTTTATTTATTGTCAGCCTTTTTTTTGTTTGAAAATCCGTAATGATAGCAGATTGCATCAGTCGGACAGGCTTTCATACATTCTCCGCATCGGATACACTCCGGATGGTTTGGTGTGTCTACTACATTGACATCCATCTTACAGACACGGCTGCATTTCTGGCAGCCAACACATTTCTCATGATCAACCTGAATCTTAAGAAAAGATACCTTGTTAAACAGTGAATAAATAGCACCCAGCGGGCAGATCCATTTACAAAATGGACGGTAAAACAAGATGCTCAGGATGATGAAAAGCGCAAGGATTGTGAACTTAAATGTAAATAAATGTCCGAGTGCGGCACGGATTCCTGAGTTGGCAAGTGCCAGCGGAATTGCGCCTTCAAGTACGCCCTGTGGGCAAATGTATTTGCAGAAGAAAGGATCTCCCATACCAAGTGAATTGGTTACAAATGCCGGAAGTAGTATAACAAAGACGACCAGAATCACATATTTCAGATACCGCAGAGGCTTCAGTTTTGCCGTGGAAAGTTTCTTGCCCGGAATCTTATGCAGCAGATCCTGGAACCATCCAAACGGACAGAGGAATCCACAGATAAACCGTCCTAACAGAACACCTAACAGGATGAAAAATCCGGTGATGTAGTAGGTGAATTTGAATTTTGAAGAACCGACCACGGCCTGAAAAGCTCCAATCGGGCAGGCACCTGTGGCGGCAGGACAAGAGTAACAGTTTAGTCCTGGGACGCACATCGTTTTTACATTTCCCTGATAAATTTTCCCTTTAAACAGATTCGGGATGTGAATGTTGGTCAGCAGTGTAGCAGCTGCCTGAATCCATCCGCGGAAGCGGGCCAGAAAGTTTTTGTTTGATTTCATTTTCTTATCCAATTCCAACACACTCCATACATAATTTTATTGCCTTACTAAGTACAACCGCTGCTTCTCCGCGGAAGATCCCGACAAGGAAAAACACCAGACCGGCTGCAAGTAAAAGAATCTGTGTTGCTTTTTCAGATTTCATTAAAATACTCCTTTCAATGTTCAAAGTCCGTTTATTGACCTTTCGATGTTTGCATTATACAATAGAGGGTGTAAAATTCCTGTTAAGAAAATGGAGAAAAATAAATTGAGATTATTAGTTGTTGAAGATGAGAAGAAATTATGTGATATGATTGCGAAAAGTCTGCACCAGGCAGGATATGAGGTAGACACGTGTAACGACGGAGAGGAAGCACTGGATATGATCTATGCGGAAATGTATGATTTGATCGTGCTTGATCTTAACCTTCCGGGGATGGATGGGATGGATATTCTCCGGGAACTTCGAAAGGAAAACGAAGAGACAAAGGTATTGATTCTGTCTGCGAGAAGTCAGATCGCTGATAAGGTTGACGGTCTTGATGCGGGGGCAAATGATTATATGGAAAAACCCTTTCATCTGCAAGAGCTGGAAGCCCGTGTGCGAAGTCTGACAAGAAGAAAGTTTGTACAAAAAAATGTCTGTCTGGAATGTGGCAATCTTCGTTTTGATACAAGAGAACGGACTGCATATGCAAAAGACAAGCCGGTTGCATTGACAAGAAAAGAGAATGGGATTCTAGAGTATCTTCTTTTGAATCAGGGAAGACCGGTCAGTCAGGAAGAACTGATCGAGCATGTCTGGGATTCTTCTGTGGATAGTTTCAGCGGCTCGATCCGAGTGCATATGTCTTCTCTGAGAAAGAAACTGAAAGCCGGGCTTGGTTATGATCCGATCGTGAATAAGATCGGTGAGGGGTATAAGATAGGAGGTGGTAAAGCATGAAAAAAATATCACTCCAGTGGAGACTGACGATTCTTACGACCGTGCTGATCACAGTATTGTGTGGATGCCTTACATTTTTCCTATATAAGAACGGAGTCTATTATATTGACACGCTTCAGGAGACTGTTACGGATCAAAGTGCCGCACCGGAGGCAGTGTATATTGATATTCCGGATAATGAATGGGATGATTTTGCAGCGCAGTTTGCTACGAAGGTTTATAATTCGAAATCAGATTATAGAAATAGAAGTCTTCTGATTACTGTTGTCGTGGCACTGATTGGTGGCGCAGTTACATTTTTTGTCAGCGGCAGGGCATTAAAACCACTCAAAGAATTTTCAGAGACAGTAGAAAAGGTTCAGGCACAGAATCTGGCGGATTATACGATTGAAGAGAATAGAATCGCAGAATTAGACCGACTTCGTACTTCTTATAACAAGATGCTTTTGCGACTTTCGGAATCATTTGAGACACAGCGTCAGTTTACAGGAAATGCAGCACATGAGTTACGTACTCCACTGGCTTTAATCCAGGCACAACTGGATCTATACCATACAACAGAACATCCGGAGAGTACCGCAGTGGCAGAAGAGACAATTCAGATGGTAACGGAGCAGAATGAACGTCTTAGCAAGTTGGTCCGAACGCTTTTGGATATGAGCGAATTACAGACCGTATCGCGAAATGACAGAATTGAGCTCCATAGTCTGATCGAGGAAGTGCTGACAGATCTGGAACCGCTGGCACAGGAAAAAAAGGTTGAACTGATACAGAAGTCACAGGGAGCAGGAGCAAAGGCTGATGAAGAATTGTTTTTGACAGGGAGTGATATTCTGATTTACAGAATGCTATATAATCTTGTGGAAAATGCGATTAAATATAATCGGGAAAATGGATCCGTTACGGTATCGGCAATAAAGGAGAAGAACAAAGTTATTCTGAAGGTTTCGGATACAGGAAATGGAATTGACGAAGCATTCAGGGAGCAGATCTTCGAACCGTTCTTCCGGGTAGATAAGTCAAGAAGCCGGGAACTCGGAGGTGTGGGGCTTGGCCTTGCGATGGTGCGAGAAGTTGTGCGGGTTCATGACGGAACGATTGAAGTTTATACAAATAAGCATAGCGGAACGACATTTGAAGTGAAAATGGGTATAGGGGCAGACTTTGAAAAAGCAGTATAATCGAAAAACAATTCGCAAATCGATCATACTGATGTTTATCGCTTCCACCTGCCAGAACATGGAGAATCCGTCTTACAATTCACTTACCGTATCAAAAATAAACCAAGGATTATTATTTTTGATACGGTTTAAATTATTTCAGACAGACATCCATAAAATCCTGCACTACCGCCGTCGGCTTCCGCCCCTTCTGCCAGATCAGAAGGATCTTCGTCACCAGATCCGGTTCATCAAGCACCTGACAAGCCAGCCCTTCGCAAAGCGGCTCCATGGACTGCGGGAAGATCGCCGTGGCAAGCCCTTCCTTCACCCAGAGGGTAGCGCCCCTGGCATCATCACACAGGCAGAACACCTCCGGAACCAGATTCTGCGCGTGAAATGCATCCATAATCAGCTTTTCATAGCGCCGGTAGAGAATTAACGGTCTGTGGACTAACTCTTCAAGAATGAGTGATTTTCGCCTTTCTGAAGGCATCTCCGAATTGGAAACAGCGATCATCGGCTCCGAATGCAGGACTGCGGACTCCACATCATCCAGCCGAAGCGGCGTGCGGACAACCGAAATATCGATGATCCCTTCCTGAAGATAATCATATAACGTATACGTGATCCCGTCGTGAACCTCAAAATTCACGTCGGGATTTTTCTTTGAAAATTCTGCGATAAACGGCATGACTGTGCCGACCGTCGTCGGCGTGATCCCGATTCTCAGAACCCTTTTTTTACCCGTTTGGGACACCTCAAGCTCTGTCGATCTGGCATAATCCAGAAGGCTCGCCGCACGGTCATACAAAAGCTTACCTGCCGCCGTCAGGATCACCCCTTTATGGGTACGCTCAAACAGCTGCACGTTCAGTTCATTTTCCAACTGCCTGATCTGATAGCTGAGGGGCGGCTGTGACATATTGAGCTTTCTCGCCGCTTCATTGATGCTTCCCGTATTCGCGATTTCCCGGAAATATTCCAGCTGTCTGAGTTCCATTTTCTTTTTTCCCTCCGTTTAGTTATATGATGATACCAGGGTCAAAAGGTCAGAAAGCCGATGCAAGCTTGCTTGCAAGAGGATTTTTGACCTCTTGACCCGCCAAAAACATGAGTAAGTAGCCATTTTTCAAAGAAAAATGAGCGGATTACGAATGTTTTTGAGGATTGCGAGAGTGCAAAGCACGTAGCAATCTGGTATCAAATAGGTCAAAATACCTTTTGCCACTCACATTGTTATACTTTTTTTATATTAAGCTGTCATAAAAACAATATTATTCATATTGATAGTAGCGCATTATAATGAGTAGGTCAAGAAAAAACTAAGAAGTAAAGAACAGGAGTGAGTGTGTTTGAAGAAACTTTGGGTTTATCTGAAAGAATACAAGACAGAAAGTATTCTTGCACCATTATTCAAACTGCTGGAAGTCGTATTTGATCTTTTGGTTCCGGTGGTTGTCGCCAAGATCATTGATATTGGTATTGCAAACAATGACCACGGCTACATCGTAAAGATGTTCCTGGTGCTGATCCTCATGGCTGCAGTCGGTCTTAGCTGCAGTTTTACCGCACAGTATTTTGCTGCAAGAGCGAGTGTCGGCTGTGCAACCAATTTAAGACAGGCCGTATTTGACCACATTCAGGGCTTTTCATTTACCGAACTTGATACGATCGGTACGGACACCCTGATCACACGGATGACCGATGATATCAACCAGGTCCAGAACGGCATCAACATGGGACTTCGTCTTCTTCTGAGAAGTCCGTTTATCGTAATCGGTTCGATGATCATGGCATTTACGATCAACTTTAAATGTGCGCTGGTATTCGTTGTGGCGATCCCTCTTTTATTTGTCGGCGTCATTTTCATTATGCTGGTCAGCATCCCGCTTTTCAAAAAAGTGCAGGCTGCCCTGGACCGCGTCACAGGACTTACCCGTGAGAATCTGACAGGTGTCCGCGTGATCCGCGCATTTTGCCGCGAAGAAGAATCGGTAAATGAATTTGAAAAGAGCAACACCGAACTGACCAGGTTAAATGAATTTGTCGGAAGAATTTCCGCCCTGTTAAATCCATTTACCTACGTGTTGATCAACATTGCAACTGTCATCCTGATTGCAAGAGCAGGACTCCAGGTCAATCTCGGAACCATGCATCAGGGACAGGTTGTCGCGCTTTACAACTACATGGCACAGATGATCGTCGAACTGATCAAGCTGGCTTCCCTGATCATTACACTGAACAAGGCGATGGCATGTGCAGACCGTGTAGCCGGTGTCCTGGATATCAGGACTACCATGCATTATCCGGAAACTCCTTCTGCAAAGGCAGATCCTTCTGCAAATGAAGTTGAATTTGACAAGGTATCCTTCACCTATGCAGGTGCCGGTGCATCAAGCCTTTCTGATATCAGTTTCTCTGTAAAAAAAGGGCAGACAGTCGGTATCATCGGTGGTACCGGATGCGGAAAATCCACTCTGGTCAGCCTGATCTCCCGTTTCTATGATGTAACCTGCGGAACCGTTAAACTGAATGGACGCAATGTAAAAGAGCTTACCAATCAGGAAATCCACGACAAGGTCGGAATCGTACAGCAGCGCTCCGTCCTTTTCAAAGGCAGCATCCGCGATAACATGAAATGGGGCAATGAAAATGCATCTGACTCCGAGATCTGGGATGCACTGAAAGTTGCACAGGCAAAAGAAGTCGTAGAAGGAAAAGACGGACAACTTGATTTCATGCTCGAGCAGAACGGAAAGAACCTTTCCGGTGGACAGCGTCAACGTCTTACCATTGCCCGCGCTCTTGTGAAAAAGCCGGAAATCCTGATCCTCGACGACAGCTTAAGCGCACTTGATTTTGCAACTGACGCAGCACTTCGGAAAGCCCTCGCAGGACTGGAAGGAGAGACAACAACCTTCCTGGTATCCCAGAGGGTTGCAGGCATCCGCCAGGCAGACAAGATTTTAGTATTAGATAATGGAGAACTCGCCGGATCCGGTACACATGATGAACTTATGAAATCCTGCGAAGTTTATCGTGAGATCTATTTCTCACAGTTCCCGGAAGACCGTGCAAAATATGAAAGAGGGGAGATGTAGGTATGAAAAAAGACAGTATAATGAAAAAGCTTTTTAAATATATCGGAAAATACTGGATTCTCCTGATCCTCAGCATCATCCTTGCCGGAATATCAGTGGTTCTTCAGCTTTATGTGCCGGTTCTCTTCGGTAATGCGATTGATGAGATCGTAGCAGCACACAAGGTAAACTTTACCCAGATGTGGCTCTATCTGAAGCAGATTCTTCTGTTCGTAGTGATCGCTGCAGCCGCAATCTGGATCATGAACCTTGTCAATAACCGCATGACCTATCATATTGTACAGGATATCCGATCCCAGGCAATCCGCCACATCCAGAAGCTTCCGCTTTCTTATCTGGACCAGCACAGCACCGGCGATATTGTGAGCCGTATCATTGCCGATACCGATATCCTTTCTGACGGATTACTGCTCGGATTTACCCAGTTATTTTCCGGCGTTGTGACCGTTGTTGTAACCTTGATCTTCATGTTTTCCAAGAACGTGTGGATCACTTTGATGGTCATCCTTCTGACACCACTCAGCTTCCTGGTGGCAAAATTTATTTCCTCACGCTCTTTTACCATGTTTAAAAAGCAGAGTGAAACCCGTGGAAAACAGACTGCTCTGATCGAGGAAATGATCGGAAATCAGAAGGTTGTCAAGGCATTCGGATATGAGGACAAGGCTTCAAAGCGTTTTGATGAGATCAATAAAGAACTCAAAGAATACAGCCAGAAAGCCGTATTTTACAGCAGCCTTACCAATCCGTCCACCCGTTTCGTAAACAACATTATTTACGCTGCCGTAGCGCTTGCAGGTGCATTCCTGATCCCGCTTGGAGCCCTGACTGTCGGCGGTCTTTCCGTACTGCTTTCTTACGCGAACCAGTACATGAAGCCATTCAACGACATTACATCCGTAATCACGGAAATGCAGAACGCCCTTGCATGTGCAACACGTATCTTTGACCTCTTAGAAGAACCAGAAGAAGTAAACGATTCTTCTGAAGTACTTGAAAAGGTGGATGGAAATGTGGATATCGACCACGTAGATTTCAGCTATGACAAGAGTAAATCTCTGATTGAAGACTTTAACCTTCAGGTTGAACCTGGTATGCGTATTGCAATCGTAGGTCCTACCGGATGCGGAAAAACAACATTTATCAACCTCCTGATGCGCTTCTATGACGTGGATTCCGGAAAAATCTGTATCGACGGTAAACCGATCGATGAGATTTCCCGACATTCGCTCAGAAAGAGCTTCGGTATGGTGCTTCAGGATACCTGGATCAAATCCGGTACTGTCCGTGAAAATATCAGCTTCGGAAAACCGGATGCCACGGATGAAGAAATCATCCGGGCAGCAAAAGAAGCAAAAAGCTGGGATTTCATCCGCAGACTTCCGCAGGGACTTGATACCGTCCTGCATGAGGACAGCATCAGTCAGGGACAGAAACAGCTCCTGTGTATCACAAGAGTTATGCTCTGTCTGCCGCCAATGCTGATCCTGGACGAAGCGACTTCAAGTATCGATACCCGTACCGAACTGCAGGTACAGGAAGCATTTGATAACCTGATGAAAGGTCGTACAAGCTTTGTCGTTGCACACCGTCTGTCTACGATCCGCAACGCTTCCCTGATCCTCGTCATGAAAGACGGTAAGATCATTGAGCAGGGAACCCATGAAGAACTGCTGAAAGAAGGCGGCTTCTACAGTCATCTGTATAACAGCCAGTTCCAGGCAGTGTCATAAAAGGATAACGGTGCTAGAGCGGATTCGTCGGAAACATCCAAAACAGTTAAGGATGGATTCATGGAAGCACCAGATGGTGAGATTCCATTTGATTAATTCAGAATAAATGGTTGGAGAGGCTGCCCTTTGCCGGGGCATCCTCTTTTCCATTTTACAGAAGAAATCAAAAATTACAGGTATTCGACCTAACGAAATCGTGATATAATGAGTGCAAGAGAGCCAACATGCTTGCATGATTGGCGAACGGCGAATTGGATCATGATAGTTGCGAAGCAACGGTAAGCACCGAAGGTGCGAATCATGATATAACCAAAATATATTTGAATGAGAAATATGGAGGTAGCTTATGGGCGTAAGTTATAACAGATTGTGGAAAATGCTCATAGATAAAAATATGAAGCGGATAGAGATGCAGTACCTCACTGGAATCAGTGGAAATATTCTTGCCCGGATGGGGAAAAATCAGTATGTATCAATGGAGACGATTGAGAAGATCTGCAAGAAGCTAGACTGCACTGTTGATGAGATGATGGAATTTACAGATGATGAGTAACAGGAGGTTAACTTCCCGTTTATCGGGAAGTCGCAGAGAACGAAAAAACGGTATTTGGAGGTATTCACTATGAAAAAGATTATAACCGTAATGCTTTGCATTGTGCTGGTTCTTCTCTTTGCCGGATGCGGAAAAGACGGCGATACATCAAAAGTGGAAATTGATTATGGAACATCTTCCGTTTATTCAAAAGAAGAAATAGACTCTGCCATTGAGATTATAAAAAAGCAGTTCACTTCGTTTGAGGGCTGTGAATTGCATAGCCTTTCTTATATGCCTGATGAAGAATGCAACAATGCAGATAACATTGAATGGATGAACAATTTAAGAACGGATGATAATAAAGAAGCCTTTACGCAATGTATTGCATTTGAAAGCAGTTTCCGTTCGCCGGAAAAAGGTGGCGGTGCATGGGAAGCTAACGAAGAATACACTTGGTCATGGTGGCTTGCACGGAGTGAAGGCGGAGAATGGAATCTGATGACTTGGGGTTATTGATAAGAGTAAAAAAAAATTCCAGTATTATTGGCCAAGAAATTAAGGAGGATTCATTATGAGTGAGAAAACAGAGATTACTTTCATGCAAACAAGATTAATCCGGCTTGCTTCAGAAGAGTGGCATTTACCTGTTGAACAGATTATCCACTTGTTTAAAGAAGCCGATGTTCTTGGATATATAGAAAAATGCTATGGGATTTTTCATTGTGAAGGTGATGAAGCTGTGCTTGAAGATATTACTGAATTTTTGCAAAGAAAGGGGATAGAGATTAGTGCTTGATTTAAAAGATGGATTTGTTCTCTATCATGGAAGTTATTGTGAAGTAAAAGAGCCAGATCTTGCCAAATGTGCAAAGAGAAAAGATTTTGGGCAGGGATTTTATTTAACCACATCAAAGGAGCAGGCAGAAAGTTTTCTGAGAACCTCAATAGCCAAAGCAATCGCAACCGGAACAATTGAAGAGGGGCAGAAGTTTGGATATATTTCAACTTTTGAATTCAAACTTTCAAAAAATCTTGAAACGCATATTTTTGAAAATGCAGATGTAGACTGGTTACATTGCATTGCCGCTCATCGAAAGAAAAAAATGTTCATCGAAGTTGAACGTGAAATGGCAAGGTATGATATCATTGCAGGAAAGATTGCGGATGATGCAACAAACGCTACCCTTACTGCTTATCTTGCCGGGGCTTTCGGGACAGCAGGCGATAAGGAAGCAGACGATTTCTGCATCAGACAGTTGCTGCCCAATAAACTAAAAGATCAATATTGCTTCAAAACAGAATCCGCTATTGAGTGTCTGAAATTTGTGAAAGGTGAGAAGATATGGCTGAAGTAACAATTCCAAAAGAAAAACTGGATTATACAATCGACCTTCTTATCGCTATGGTGACAGAAGAAATCGCAGAAGAGACGGGCAAGGACAGAAAAGAGGTATTGACAGATTTTCTATGTTCAAAGACAGGAAAAGCACTGTATGATGAGAAAACAAAACTGTGGTGCAATGGTCCGGCATATATAACCGAATTGTATAGGGAAGAATTAAAGAAATCCTGATATGGAATGTGAGTTTAAATTTATACAACAATGGCGAGCAAAACTTTTATTCCATATAGAGCAACAATTAAATATTTCAAAAACGCTGAGGTCAGCATTTCCTAATCATGGAACAATGACCTCAGTTTTTTTATACCAGAAATCGGCATTCATGAATCAGCCGGTTCTTTTTATTTCTCCAGATACGTGTTTTTGTATTCTTCACGAATTGCTTCCGGCACAAGACTTCCGCCTGTTGCCCATGCAATGTGTGTTGCATTTTTCATTTTCTCTTCAAGATGATTCTCCTGTAAATATTTGCGTGCAGATTCATTCCTTTCAATCTGTATTGGTCCTTCAAAAGAAGCACAAGCACTTGGCTCAAGGAAAATGTTCTCTGTTCCGAGAAGGTCTCTCATGTAATCATATAATTTTCCATCGCGGATAGTAAATTCGCCGCCAAGCAGATTCTTCATTACTCTGCCTACAAATCCAGAAGGACGTCCCACGGCAAGCCCATCTGCATGGGTAAGTCCGGTAAGCCCAATATCCTGTACGGAAATCTCCTGGTTCAGTCCGGTTGCCATTCCGACTAGCATACACGGTGCCTGTGTCGGTTCTATGAAAAAGCAGTGTACATAATCTCCGAACAGCAGCTTAAGTCCAAAGCATACACCACCCGGTGCTCCGCCTACTCCGCAGGGAATATATACAAAGAGCGGATGTTCTTCGTCTACTGTAACATTCTTTTCTTCCAACTGCTTTTGCAGACGTTTTGCCGCTACTGCATAACCAAGAAAGAGTGTTTTTGAATTTTCATCATCCACAAAGTAGCTGTTCGGATCTGCATCAGATAAAGCACGTCCGTTTTTCACCGCTTCACTATAATCTGACTCATATTCCTTTACTGTTACCCCGTGGCTTCTGAGTAAGTCTTTTTTCCACTGTTTCGCATCTGCTGACATGTGTACGATCACCTGATAGCCAACTGCTGCACTCATGATTCCGATACTCAGTCCAAGGTTTCCGGTGGAACCCACCTGAATGGTATACTTTTTGAAAAACTCTCTGCATTCTTCACTCGCCAGTTTCTCATAATTGTCTTCCAGACTCAAAATCCCATGCTCTAATGCAAGTTCTTCTGTGTGCTTCAAAATCTCATAAATACCGCCGCGTGCCTTGATCGAACCGGCGATCGCCAGATGGCTGTCCTGCTTTAATAATAAGTTCCCTTCCAGATTGCTGTCGTATTTCTCATTCAGCAAATCCTTCATCTTCGGAACCGGTGTCAGAACAGATTCGATGATTCCGTTTCTCTCTTTTGTTTCCGGGAAACATTTCATAATGAACGGTGCAAAACGCTCCAGTCTGCGCTCCGCATCTTCTACATCTTCCATACCAAGTTCGATCTGTTCCATTGCTTCCCCACAAGCTGTTTTGTCCGGATTTTTCCAGAACACCTCTTTTTCACTACAGATCTCCTTCAAAATCGGAGTCTTTTCCTCCAGCATTTTCAAATCAACCATCGCTTTCATACCTCTCTTTCCATGACTTAATTCATATCTATATATTACCTTATTTCTTGTATTCTGATTACCATATTTGTCTTGACCATTCTTCAATCAGAATGTATTATATCATTATAAAAAATTGCATCTATACACATTTTAACATATTTTTAATGGGAGTGATTTTCATAAAAACAATTCATAAAAAACACGGCTTTACACTTGTAGAACTCATTGTTGTACTATCTATTCTTACAATACTGGCAACACTGCTAATTCCGTCTTTGACAGGATATATTGAAAAAGCAAAAAAGCAGGCTGTTTTAACTGAGGCAAAAGAAGTCTGGACTGCTGCTCAGGCTGCTTTGTCCGAATGTTATGCTATGTACCCGGAAAGCTTTGAAGAATCTTGCAAGTTTACCTCCACAATCGGCGGCGAAAAGATGACAAAGCTCGGAAGAATATCAAACGGTGCATTAAATGCTCTTCAAAGGAATCCCAAAGATCAGACCGAGGTCAATACATCCAGCCGGCGAGTTGCAAGACAAGTACTTATTTATCTGGAAAGTGCAGATAAAAATGCAAAACCGCGCTATACATTCGGCAATGGTGCGATTCCTACCGGGAACAGCAGACCAAGCAACTATTTTAAAGACAAACCGACTTCAAAAGATATCCTTATTCAGATTTTCCATACGAAAAAAGGGAAAGTCGTTGCACTCAATTTTGGAAAAAATGGATACATGGTAACCATGATCGCAGGAAAAGAACCAACCATTGTTAAAGATGGAAATTGTCTTCCATCCTCTGAAAAATAAGCGGATAAAAGAAAAGCGACACTGCAAAACCACATGCTAAGGGAGTTCTGCAGTATCGTCTTTTTTTATTCTTCTACCTTCCACTCTCTGGTATCAAAGATGTGAAGATGCAGTGCTTCTGAAATATATCCCAACAATTCGCAGCCTGCGATACAGTTTCCTTTTTTGTCAAGAGACGGTCCGTAGATCCCGATTCCCATTTTCTTTTTCGACACGCTAAGGAGACCTCCGCCTACTCCACTTTTAGTCGGAATTCCTGTTCTTAATGCAAATTCCCCCGATCCGTCATACATTCCGCAAGTAAGCATAATGGTCTGCACCATCCGCACAGTCTGAGATGAGATCAGACGTTTTCCGGTGGAAAGCTGCACTCCGTCATTTGCCAGCAGAAGACCGAACCTTGCCAGATTTCTTGCATTTACCGACATGGAACACATCTTGGTATAAAAGGTAACACTTTCTTCTACATCGGTATCAATGATGTCCTTACTTTTTAAAAGATAGGCAATCGCCTTATTTCTTGCGCAGGTCGCCATCTCAGACTGAAATACGGCTTCGTCTATCGCGATCTCCGGATCCTCGCATACTTCCTGCATATACTTCTGCATATCTTCGATGGAATATTGGTTCACTAGCAGACTTGCAACCGTAATTGCTCCGGAATTGATCATCGGATTAAAGGGCCGGTTGCTCCGGTTATCCAGTTCTACCAGTGAGTTAAAAGCCTCTCCCGACGGCTCTACGCCCACATGATCAAACACAAACTCTGCTCCAAACGTTTCCAGCGCCAGACACAGTGCCATTACTTTGGAAATGGACTGTATCGTAAATCTGTCCTCTGTATTTCCGGTCTCAAATTGATTGCCGTCTATTGTGTAAAGGCAGATCCCCAGTTTATTCTTATCTGCCTTGGCAAGCTCCGGAATATACGATGCGACACTTCCATACCGGATCACACCTTTTCCGATACGGATGGCATTTTCCAGTATTCTCGTAACTTCTTCTGATTTCATCATATTCTCCTTTTTCGCTCAGTCGTAATCCCCTACAACTGCTATTTCCTAAGTACTAACATACATCATTTTCCGGCTTCAATCAACCACCATTTTTTGTTGATACCCGACGGAATAAGATAGACAAAAAAGTGCCCGCATTGTATATTATTAGTAGTTTGGAACTGGGGAATATGCAAAGGGGAAAACGTATCATGAATCTAATTTCACAATACAAAGGTCTTAGAAAAGAAAACTATGTCTTATGCTTCGGACGCTTTGTGACGGCCATGGGGGCAATGGTCCGTCCGATGCTGACGATGATCTTAAGCCAGAAGCTTGGGATGAATGCCGTGCAAGTTGCCTGGATCACGGCACTGATGGGGATCCTGACGATCCCGGCAAATCTGATCGGTGGAAAGATGGCCGATCGTTTTAATAAGAAAATGAATATCGTTTACCTGGATATGATTTCCGTCATTTCTTATATCATCTGCGGACTGATCCCGCTGACGACAAAATCCATTGTGCTGATGTTTATCGCATCGACCTGCCAGAACATGGAAAATCCGTCCTACAATTCGCTTACTGCGGATATCACCCTCAGCAAGGACAGAGAGAGAGGGTATTCCCTCCAGTATCTGACAGCAAATCTCGGCGGCGTGATGGCTTCTGCTGTAGCCGGATTTATGTTTCGCAATTACTTATGGCTTGCATTTTTGCTCAGTGGAATTTCCATCTGCACTTCTTCTGTGCTGATCTATTTCTTTGTACAGAATATCACACCGGAAAAAGAAGAAAATGATAGCAACGCCATTTATCAGGCCGAACGCCACGGGGAAAGCCTGCTGACGATTCTTAAAGAAAACCGGCTTGTTCTGCTGTTCATTCTGATCACCAGCGGGTACACAGCACTTTACCAGATGTATAATTATCTCTTTCCTATGGATCTGATCCGTCTGCACGGGGATACCGGTGCGGTGATATTCGGAACAGTTACAAGCATCAACTGCTTTATCGTTGTTCTCTTCACACCACTTATCACCCAGATCCTGAAGCGATCCTCCGAACCCAAAAAGACAATCTACGGATTTTTACTGACACTGGTCGGCTACGTGATGTTCATCCTCTTTTCCGGACACATTCCGTTCTATTATGCGGCAATGGTCGTACTGACATGGGGTGAGATTTCTTACATGCTGGCGGAAAGCCCGTACATGACCAGGCGTATTCCATCCAGCCACCGCGGAAGAATCCACGGGCTGATGGAGATCATCCGCATCGGATTTATGAGTCTGTACCAGCTTTTGATCGGATTTATTTACAAAAATCATACGCCGATCTTTACCTGGATCATCGTTCTTCTGACAGGAGTCGCATTCATGCTTCTGGCTGTTATCTTAACGAAAGAGGACAAAAAACGCTATAAAAATCTGTATCGCAGATTATAATAATGATGCGAACGGCAAAATTTACTTTTGACACTCACATCATTTTAAAAAGTTATAACCAAAATAATACAGGCAAGACCAAGATTGGATTTTCTCCTTTCTCCGGTCTTGTCTGTTATTTTGCTTTCCACTATAATAAGAGTATCAAATACAAAGGAGTTTCATTTACCAGATTATGACCATCAAAGAAATCGCACAGCTCGCCGGTGTCTCCAGCGCAGCTGTATCCAGATATCTAAACGGCGGCTACGTCAGTGAAGGGAAAAAAGAACAGATCCGTAAAGTCATCGAAGAAACCGGATACCAGCCATCCGCACAGGCGCGTATGCTTCGTACCAAAAAGGCAAGCCTGGTGGGCGTGGTCGTCCCGAAGATCAATTCTGAATCCATCAGCCGGATCACTGCCGGAATTGAAAGTGTTCTCGCCGAAAGAGGCTATCAGATGCTTCTTGCCGGAACCGACAACACCCCTGCAAAGGAAGTAGAATACCTCCGGTTATTTGAAAATTATCCGGTGGACGGAATTATTCTTGTCGGTACGATGTTCACCGCCGGTCACCGGAAATTTTTAAAAGAGACAAAGGTTCCTGTTGTCGTGATCGGACAGCGCACCTCACACGCAAACTGCATTTACCACGACGATTACGGTGCAGGAAAGGCAATGGGACAGGCCGTTGCCGGATTCAGTAAAAAAGGAGTTGCTTACATCGGCGTTACCCGTGATGACAAAGCTGCAGGTGCCGCAAGAGAGGATGGATTTATCGCAGGACTCAAAAATGCAGGTGTCACGCTTTTCGAGGAAAATAAGCGAACCTCAGCCTTCACGCTGGAATCCGGATATGAGTCTGCTCTGGATCTTTTGGAAAGCAAATGTGATATCGATGTCATATCATGTGCAACCGATACCATAGCAGCGGGAGCAATCGAAGCCATTCAGACCTACTTAAAAAAGCAGATTCCGACAAATGCAGCCGATGCAGGTGCAAGAATGCGCTATATCCTTGAAAATACGTCCATTCGAGTAACCGGATTCGGAGATAACCAGATGTTAAAAGCCGTCACCGGAGGAATCCCAACCATCCATTTCGGCTACAAAACCAGTGGAATCCGCGGCGCAGAGCTACTTCTTGACAGTATTGAAAGAGGAGAACAGATCCCGATCGAGATGAAGCTCGGCTTCCGTCTTGTTGGAGCAGACCCTTCAGACTCCGAAAATCTTACCTGATTTTCCTGATTTCCCGGAGTTTCTTAAGGAAACGAAAGTTTCTTTCAACACTTTTCACAAAAAGCAATATGAATTATCAGTAAAAATGCCATATTTACAAATGGCATTTTTTTTCATATTATTTAAGCATAAGATATGAAATCGATTACACATTGTATCTAAAGGAGGAGAGAATATGGATTACAGAAAAACCGCAAAGGAAATTCTGAATCATGTGGGTGGAAGTAAGAACATCGTATCTGCTGCCCATTGTGCTACCAGACTTCGCCTTGTCATTGCAGACAACTCGAAAGCGGATAAAACAGCACTTGAGAATGCAGACGGGGTAAAAGGTGTATTTGAAGCATCCGGACAGCTCCAGATCATTCTCGGAACAGGAACCGTCAACAAAGTATTTGATGAATTTATTGCAATCGCAGGCATCACAGCCAGCACGAAAGCAGAAGCAAAAGAAGCTGCTGCCGAAAAGCAGAACTGGTTTATGAAAGCCATCAAGCTTCTGGGAGACATTTTCGTACCGATCATCCCGGCGATCGTAGCCAGCGGTTTCCTTATGGGAATCATGAACGCACTGGATTTCATGAACAGTAACGGGTTCTTACACATCAGCACAACCAGCTCGATCTATGTATTTGCAACCCTTTTCAGTAACATTGCTTACACATTCCTGCAGATCCTGATTGCATTCTCCGCTGCAAAAGCATTTGGCGCAAATCCTTACCTTGGCGCAGTTATCGGTATGATCATGATCCATCCGTCCCTGCAGAATGCCTACACAGTTGCAACAGAAGGTGTTCAGCAGACACAGAGCGTGTTCTTCGGACTGTATCACATTGACATGGTCGGCTATCAGGGACACGTTATTCCGGTTGTCATCGCTGTATGGATCTTATCCGTACTTGAAAAAAAGCTTCACAAGATCGTACCGGAAGTTTTAGACCTTTTTGTCACACCGCTTGTCAGCGTATTCGTAACCGGATACCTTACACTTTCCATCGTCGGACCGATCTTCGTATGGGCTGAAAATGCGATTCTCGGAGCAATCCAGTGGATGCTGACACTTCCACTCGGACTTGGAAGTCTGATCATGGGTAGTTTATATGCACCGACCGTTGTTACCGGTATCCATCAGATGTACACAGCCATCGATATCGGACAGCTTGCAAAATACAGTGTAACCTACTGGCTGCCACTCGCAAGTGCAGCAAACGTGGCACAGGGTGCAGCAGCACTTGCCGTTGCTGTAAAATCAAAAGACCAAAAGATCAAATCCCTTGCACTTCCATCATCACTCAGTGCATTTATGGGAATTACAGAACCTGCAATCTTTGGTGTAAACTTAAGATTCTTTAAACCATTTATCGCCGGATGCATCGGTGGAGGATGCGGAGCCCTTTATGCTTCCCTTGTTCACCTCGGTGCAAAAGGAACAGGTGTAACCGGTATCTTCGGAATCCTGCTCTGCCTGAACCAGCCACTTCAGTACGTCATTGAGATGGCAATCGCAGTCGGTGTTGCATTTGCAGTATCCTTCGCACTTTACAAAGACAAGAAGAAAGAACCAGTCGCAGAAGCTCCTGTTACTGTTGCAGCTTCCGTAGAGGAAACAGACAGCGAAGAATCTGCTGCTTCCGAAACCAAAACAGCTTCAGGCAATACAAAAACCACTTCTTCCGAAGAAGTGTTAAATGCTCCGGTAAATGGAAAAATCATTCCAAATGATCAGATCGCAGACGATACATTTGCAGCAGAAGTCCTTGGAAAAACCGTAGCGATCGAACCTGCTGACGGCATCATCACCGCACCTTGTGATGGCGAAATCGTAAGCATTTTTGATACCGGTCACGCAGTATGCATCCTGACTGACGGCGGCGCAGAGCTCCTGATCCATGTCGGAATCGACACTGTAAAAATGGATGGAAATGGATTTACAAAGAAAGTATCTGACGGCGCAAAAGTACACGCCGGAGACGTGCTGATCGAAGCAGATTTAAATGCAATAAAAGAAGCCGGACATCCGGCAACAACCATGATGATCCTTACCAATACAGATCTGTATGATTCTGTAGAATGTGCCGCACCCGGCACTGTAACCGGTAAATCATCTGTTATGAAACTTACAAAATAAAATAACTCATGACAAATAATCAGATTTGTCTCCCGCAGCGGGTGTCGGATATCCGTATCAATACGTTTTCCGGACTGTTGCCTGCGGAACTATTTCCAGGAGTGAATCAATATGAACGCATTAACCAGAGATCTTGTAAACTTAGTAAATACAGCGGAAGAGAACCAGACAGCAAAAGAACAGGCATCCGGCGCGCAGTTCCGCGAGAAACTGCACCTGATGCCTCCGGTTGGCTGGCTCAACGATCCGAACGGTCTTTGTCAGATGGATGGTGTGTTCCACGCATTTTTCCAGTACTCCCCATTTAACGCCGAAGGCGGTGTGAAAATGTGGGGTCATTACACCAGCACCAATCTGATCGACTGGGAATACAAAGGTGTATCCCTCTACCCGGATCAGCCATTTGACTGCCACGGTGTATATTCCGGATCTGCCTTCCTCGAAGACGGTACAATGTATCTTTACTACACCGGAAATGTCAAGCTGGAAGATGGAGATTTTGATTTTATCAACACCGGCCGTGAGGCAAATACCGTACTCGTCACAACCAAAGACGGGATTCATTTTGGCAGCAAAAAAGAACTGCTCCGCAACAGCGATTATCCTTCTGACCTGACCTGCCATGTGCGCGATCCGAAGGTCTGGAAAAAGGACGATACCTACTACATGATCCAGGGCGCACGTACTAAAAATGATGTCGGTCAGGCACTGATTTTTGAATCCTCAGATAAAATAAACTGGCACTTCCGCAGCCGTGTAGAATCCGAAAAGCCTTTCGGTTATATGTGGGAATGCCCGGACTATTTTGAAACGGACGGCATCAAAATCCTTTCTTCCTCCGTTCAGGGCCTGGAAGGTAAAGAGTGGGCTGACCGAAATGTATACCAGTCCGGTTACTTCCTTGTGGACGGCGACATTTTAGATTCCTACAAATTATCCCCATATCATCTGTGGGATTATGGTTTTGACTATTACGCTCCGCAGAGCTTCGGAGCAGAAGATGGAAGACGCATCCATATCAGCTGGATGGGAATGCCGGATTGCGAAGAATATACCAATCCGACCATCAAAGACGGATGGCAGCACTGCTTTACATTTCCAAGAGAAGTCTTCATAAAAGATGGCAAAGTCTGCCAGAAACCGGTTCGCGAGCTGGATGCAAAAAAACAACAGCTTCAGGATGTTCAGAATGAACTTACCCAGAGCGGCTGCCCGGTATATGAAGTAAATGTAGATGGAATTAAGGAGAATCATTTCCAGGCTGTCCTTTCAGATGAACTGATCCTTGACTATGAGAATGGACGGTTCCAGATGCATTTCACAACCAAAAGTAAAACTTCCGTATCCGCAGGCAGAAGCCTTCGCTACGCCGAAGTCGGCACTCTGGAAAATGTAAAAATCCTTGCAGATACTTCTTCCGTTGAAGTATTTGTAAATGACGGAGAATTCGTATTCTCTACAAGATATTATCCAAATGATTATAAGATTGTGGTGCATTCCCCAAGTGCCCACATTACATTCGATAAAATTCAGTAAATCGTATATGGGAAATTCCCCCAAGCTTCCCGTATACGAAAACGCCAGACGGGGTACAGCAATCCCTTTTCCTCCTTTGCATGCTGTATCCTGCCTGGCAATTTTTAATTCTGATTGTTACACAATTGCTTCTATAATTGTCTTTCCTCCAATTGTAATTTCTTTGATACCGGTTTCTTTTTTCCTGTTAAAATTAAAGCTGATCATATATCCTTTCTTCACATGGTAATCATTAAGATATTCTATCAACTGATTTTCCACACGATTATTATATTCCTTTCCATGCCAGATCTTCATTTCTATAATATACTGTTCACCCAAATAGTCTACAATAATATCTGTCCGTTTCTGCTCTCTGGTTTGAGTCTCTATATAATAATTGCCTGTTCCATTGATAATCGGTCTTAAATACAAAAGAAAATATTTTCTACCTTCATCTTCAAGAAATGTCTCGTCACTGTCGCCATATAAATCATGAAAATGCTGCACAAATTTTTCAAGGACCAATCTCATATTCAAATAACCATTTGTGATAAACTAATTCTTGTCAATCAACGATGCCGCATAGATTTCCTTTTTCTGCATCTCCGCAGATGACAAATACAGATTATATAACCAGGTTTCAAAAATACGATTGGAAACTGCAAGCACTCCATTTTCATTTTTCACAAACCCGAACATGGTCGCAATATTGATGGATGTCTCATAATAATTATACACAATCGCTTTTCCCGTAAATAGAAGTGAATAGAGCATACTATTCAGTTCCGGATAGCTTTCCAGTTTTTCACGCAACGACTCAAACAGCATATTTTTTTCTGAAAGCAAAATCCTTACCGCTTCCAAAAATCCCTTCTTCGTCCACGCACTTTTCTTACCGCCATACTCCTTCTTCACACTGATTTCCTCATCCAGAAGCTGACATATCCTAGACACCAGGAATGGATATCCGGATGTATACTCTCTGATCAGTCCGGCAAGTAATTCCACATCCATTCCTGTATGATAATCTTTTTCATACTCATCGAGCATTCCTGCAATTTCTTCTCTTGAAAAGCTCATATCCACTTTAAAATCCGCTGCGATATTCCACGGACTGTTATATTTATGAACTTCATCCGGACGGATTTTCCGCCTTAAATTCTTTACGTCATATACACCCGCCAAAATAACAGCTCGAAATGTCGGCTGTATATCTCTTTCAATATACTGAGCACGAAGCTGAGCAAGAAAATCCAGAAACACCTGATTATTCGATGCACTGTCAACCTCATCAATCATCAGTACAATCTTTTTTTCGGCTGCCGCACAGAGATCACTCAACTGTTCAAACAGCTCTTTTAAGGAAAAATACTTATCTGTATAATCCGTACTATGCAAAATATTTTTTATCGCATCTTCCAGTTCTGGTGAAAGAGTATTTCTTTTTAACGACCGCAAAAATGAATTGATAAATGCTGCTGAAAAAACATTTCCATTTTCAAATTTATCATTGTCAAAAGTCTGAAAATCCAGAAGGACAACATAATATTCTTTTTGCAGATAGCGATACAATGCACGAAGTGTTGTTGTCTTTCCATATTGCCGCGCACGGTTGATCGTAAAATATTTGCCGGCATCTACGAGGCTTTTGATCTCCTCCAGCCGTCCGGATATATCGACCATATAATGTTCTTCCGGTATACATACTGCTGTTGTATTGAATACTTTTGGCATCGTCTTCTCAACTCCTTTTCGCACCACTGTTTCTTAGATTTTATCATTGCGGTGGGGGAATGGCAAGGGATTCTATCTTTCAGTTCTCTTCTCCACCTTTTCTTTTTTTATTTCAAATGTTATACTTCATATACAGCAAAAAAACAGATAAAGGTAACGAAACACTATGTTAATCAGAAAAACACTTCCAGAAGATGTAGACACGATTTTAAATATTTTTGACACCGCACGCCAGTTCATGCACGCAACCGGAAACCCGACACAATGGAATGCAAATTATCCGGCTCTCGAAGATCTCGAACCGGATATCCAGAATGGTAACAGTTATGTCTGCGTAGAAAATGATAAGGTCGTTGCCACTTTTACACTTATCATCGGAGACGAGCCGAACTATCAACTCATTGAAAATGGAAGCTGGCGTTCCGAGGCTCCATACGGAACCGTTCACCGCCTTGCATCTGACGGAACAACCAAAGGGATTGCACGGGCTTGCTTTGATTTTTGCAAGACACAGATCTCACATCTGCGTGTAGATACCCACAAGGATAATCAACCAATGCAGGCTTGCTTTAAGCAGAATGGATTTGAAGAATGTGGGATTATTTACGTCAGTGACGGGACTCCGCGGATCGCTTATGAATTTATTAGGATATCTGAATAGAGGGGTATTTTTATGACAATCAATAGTATTTTAGAAGAAATTATAAATCTGGCAAAAAAATATTCTGCTTCTACCGTTATTCTTTTTGGTTCCCGTGCCAAAGGGACTGCGACAGAATGAAGTGATATTGACATCGCCGTATCCGGTATTCCAGATGCAGAAAATCTACGGGAAGAGCTTGATAATTTACCCACTTTATACACAATAGACCTTGTCAATCTTGATGAATGTGGAAATCAGTTATTATTGGAGGATATAAGAAAATATGGACGAGAAATTTACAAAAAGATTTGAATCCTTTAAAAATTCACTGGCACATGATTACGATGGTACGATCGTTACAAATTGCTGTCAGACAATCATTCATGTCTACATTGACAAATTATACGACTACCAGAAAAAAGTAGAATCTATTTTTCATTCATAAATAAAAGGAGCTTTTTGAGCGGGACTATACACAGATTGCAGAAGAAATCCGCAATTATAAAAAAGAAAATTCCCGTGTCCGGCGCAGGAGAAAGTAACTTACAGTTTCTCCTGACATCTGACACGGGATTCTTATTTTACTCTATTCCATATTCTTTCAGGAGTTTTTCCTGATACTCGGTATCTTTTGTTGAGCGTTCTAAATCACTGTATCTTTTATCTGCTAACAGATATCCGTTCAGTCGATTGATATTTTGTATCCCTTCATCACGCCCTTCTCTTCTCAACGTCTTCTCATGCAATTTTTTATTATATGTTGTCAAAATCATTTCCAACACCTCCGCTCGATGTTTCTTCAAAAAATCCGTCAACACATTCTGCCTGATACAGGCATCCATTGCTTTAGAAACCGCATCTTCCATTGTATCTTCCAACTGCATATATTCCCTGACACATCGCACAAATATTGCATACTCCTCAAGCCGTCTGCACTGATGCATCAGCTCCTGATTGTGACCATAATTGATATTCAGCATAATCGCTGTACATTCCAGACACGATTTTTCATCATCTGTCGCTTCAAAACAATCAGACAACTTTAATTCCATTGAATCTGGTTCATCCTTTGTTCCATTATAAAAAACAATGTACTTCGGTATCGGGAGCCGTAGTCTTTTTTCTCCGTATATATCCAGATCATTCTTTGCTACATATCCCTGATATAGCCTTCCGAAATAGAACACGCCACGTAGTGGCATATTGGGATTAAAGGTACTTTGATGTTCATACAGATTCATTGTACCACCCACCAGAAAGGATACATCATTCTCCATAATCGGTCTTTATATTGCCGGTTATGAGTTTGTTTGTTATGACGAATCTTTTTCTTTTGTTTTCTCATTTCTGCCTCCATTATAATCGAAAAAGGTTAATAAGTAAATTCGTCATAACTCATGTTTCGTGTAGATATAAAATTTTATCTACAATAAATACACTCATATATATATATGATTTAATTTTCTACATTCGCCTTATTTCAAATAATACTGGTTTCTCTTGGCAGAAGCAATTAAAAAATAATAAAATTTGTGTTATCATATTCATAAATCTTTTAATCACTAACCATATATTTCCAGGAGGTTTAACTTCATGTACTACCAACTCGCACAACAAGAATTTGAATCTTACCTTAACGGATACGACCGCGAAAATGACCGCATAAAATTAAAAATCATCCACACCTACGGCGTTGTAAAGCAGGCAGAAGAGCTTGCCGGAAGGATGCATCTTTCAGCCGAAGACACCGACCTTGCAAGGCTGATTGCACTCCTTCACGACATCGGGCGTTTTGAGCAGTTAAAGCGCTACGACAGCTTTGAGCCTGGCACAATGGATCACGCTGCTTACGGTGTAAAGGTGCTTTTTGATGAAGGCATGATCCGCCGCTTTCTTCCGGATGACAAATGGGACTCCATCATTTACACTGCAATCGCCCACCACAGCGATTATGAACTCCCTGAGATCTCAGATCCGCAGACACTTTTACACGCAAAACTGATCCGTGATGAGGACAAGCTGGACAACTGCCGGGTAAAGCTCGTAGACTCCACAAGCACCTTTATTAACGTTTCTGAAGGAGAACTCGGTACACAGAATATAACCCAAAAGGTATACGAAACAGTGTTTGAAAATAAATGTATCCTTTCCGCAGACCGCGTCACCCAGATGGATTACTGGGTATCTTATATCGTCTATTTCTTTGACATTAACTTCAAAGAAAGCTTTGATATTATAGCGGAAAATGACTACTTAAACCGCATTATTGACAGGATTCCATATAGCAATCCTTCTACAAAAAAGCAAATGGAAAAAATTCGGACTTATATGCAGAAGTTTATTAACTCACATACAGGCAATCGGTTATCTTAACCTTCTTAGTTCACGAAATCAATGAACTGACATATGCGCTTTCAGGAAAACAAATTCTAAGATTTATTTGCACCTTGAAAGCGTGTACATCATTTTCCTGTTTTTTTCATCCTCCTATTGTATTATTTGTATTATGTGATATAATACAATCAAATCCCACAGAAAGGAGATGCCGATATATGATCATCAAGATCAACATGCAGTCCGAAATCCCGATCTACCTTCAGCTGCGCAACGAGATTGTCAAAGGGATCGGGCGAGGGGAATTTGAGCCGGGGGAATCGCTTCCGACCGTCCGCCAGATGGCAACCGATCTCGGTATCAACACCATGACCGTCAGCAAAGCTTACCAGCTTTTGAAAACAGAAGGCTTTCTCGAGACAGACCGCCGTAAGGGAACAACCATCTGTTATCCCACTTCCTCTGCTCCACAAGATAACCGCTTTGACGAAAAGCTGACAGATGAACTGGAACTTTTAAGCGCAGAAGCAAAGTTCCACGGCATGACTTTGGCAGACTTCCTGGAACTCTGCCAGAGAGCATTTAACGAAATGGAGGTAACAGCGAAATGATGATGCTGATTATATTTTTAATTACAGACATTTCCATGGTCGGCATCTTTGCCGGAGTCTATGGAAATATTGCAAACTACCGGGAAGGAATGCTGATGGGAGTCCATATTCCTAAATCTGAACTTGAACATCCCGACGTAAAAGAGCTTCTCCAGCTTTATAAAAAGCGCAACCGCCAGTTTTATTTGTGGAACATGCTTGCAGGAATTGCGGTATGCCTGCTTTGCTTTACTTACTTTTCTATTTTTATTACCGTATGGACACTGTGGTTCGTAGAATTCTGCCTTCTTACCATCCTCCGTGTCTATCATTATCACCAGAAAGTATACGACATTAAGCAGAAAAATGGATGGATCAGCTCAGCAAATGCAGATGTGTCCGCTGCAGTGGATACCCGCACTTCCTCACAAATTGCGAAAAAGATACTGCCGGCAAAGCTGCATCTGATCCCGGCTGCAGTGATTCTGATCCCTCTGTTTTTCCCGCAGGTCCGTACTTATCTGCTGACCGAAAGTGATGGAAGAGTCATGCTTCTCTGCACAATTCTTGTCGCGGCAGCTTACATGGGTACCGGCTATTTATTCGCCCATATGCCAAACAAAATTTACAGTGAAAATTCACAGATCAACCTGCAGATCAATGCACTGGAAAAGCGTTTATACACCATATTCCTTTTTGTCTCCAACATTTGCAATACCGGCGCCTATCTCGGGATCATCCGGGATATTGCATCCAGCAACTGGATTGGCGGAGTTGGAATGGGCATCTACATTTTCCTCGAACTGATACCGGCTGCCATCATATTGATCATGTTTTTCTGGCTGCGTAAGGAAAAAGAGCGGATTCTCTCCCAGGACAGCACACCATTTTATATTGATGATGACTATTACTGGCGGAAAGGCTGGTACAACAATCCAAATGACAAACGGTATTTTGTACAGGACCGTGTGAACAGCATGAATTATTCTCTGAACTACGGACACCCTTCTGCAAAATATGTCACCGGAGGAATGCTCGTCGGCACCGGGCTTCTTCTCCTCTGGATGTGTATCCTCTGTATCCGGATCGATTTTACACCGATCCGCCTGACGGAAAATGCTGCCCAGTATTCTATTACATCCGGCTACAAAACAGCAACCTTTGCTCTTGCCGATGTGGAATCAGTAACTCTTCTGGACAATCTGCCGGATGAAAAATTCTACCGGTCTGATGGCTCCGAAGATAACAGCAAACTTCTCGGTAATTTCCGTGGCAGCAAAACCGGACATTGCCAGATGTATATCTGGATTGAACATCCTCCGGTTCTTCAGATAAAGACAACAGATACCACCATTTTTCTGAACAGCAGCAACGAAGCACAGACTAAAAAATGGTACAATCAGTTAAATGATGCAATTTCTTCGAATAAATAAGCCTTTTTCATTACCATGACAATGCATAATACGAAATATCTTGTAAAGCGTAACGCGTCATGCTACAATCATGTTAAAATGTTGGGGGCAAAAATATACGAATTTCACAAAGATAAAAAAGTTCAGAAAGGACTGTAGACAATGACACTTCAAGAATGTTATGTAAAAATTGGTGGCGATTATAATGATATTCTTCACCGGTTTATGAATGAAAATATGGTACGCAAATTTGTCCTCAAATTTCCGCAGGACAACAATATGGCTTTATTTGAAGAATCCTGGGCTAAAAAGGACTACGAAACCGCATTTCGTGCAATGCATACCTTAAAAGGTGTTGCCGTAAACCTTGGATTTACTGCACTTTACAATGTCAGCAGTGCTCTGACCGAAAAGCTCCGCAGCCAGGAATACGACAACCTTGACGGTTTGATCGCCGATGTCAAAAAACAGTATGATATCGTGATCGAAGCAATTGCAGCCCTTGACTAAATCTTAAAACACTGACGATAAACAGGAAGAGACTGCTTCACCGCAGCCCCTTCCTGTTATGTTTTTCTATAACTTTTTCTTCAGCATTTCCGGATTTGATGCATAGGAGAGAGCCGTCTCCGCCGTGATCCTCCCATCTTTATACAGATTCAGAAGACCAAAATCCATCGAATGCATTTCTTCTTTATTAGACGAATACACGACTCCATCAATCTGCGGAACCTTATTGTCGCGGATCATATTGCGGATCGCCGGAGTGATCGTCATGATCTCAAATACCGGGACCTGTTTTCCATCCACTGTCGGCACAAGCTGCTGTGAAATTACAGCCTGCAATACCATGGACAGCTGAACTGCAATCTGCCTTTGCTGGTTTGCCGGAAATACATCAATGATACGGTCAACCGTATTTGCTGCTCCGATCGTATGCAGGGTAGAAAATACCAGATGCCCGGTTTCCGCTGCTGTCATTGCCACATCGATCGTCTCATAATCACGCATTTCACCAAGCAGGATCACATCCGGGCTCTGCCGAAGCGAAGCACGTAGCGCATTGACGTAGCTTTCCGTATCCACATTGATCTCTCTCTGGCTTACAATACTTTTATCATGCCGGTGCAGATACTCGATCGGATCTTCCAGCGTAATGATATGCTTTTCCATTGAATGATTGATTTTATCCACCAGACAGGCAAGCGTAGTAGATTTTCCACTTCCCGCCGGGCCCGTCACAAGCACCAGTCCTTTTGACAGATTATAAAAGCTCATCACAGGGTCCGGAATCCCGATCTCATTCGGCTCCGGCAGTTCAAATGTGATCACACGGATAACGGCTGAGAGCGCCCCCCTCTGTTTGTACGCACTGACACGGAATCTCGAAAGTCCCGGAACAGCAAAAGAAAAATCATCATCTCCTTTTTCTTCAAGAACCCGGATGTCCCGTCCTCCTGCCAGCTTATATAATTCCTCAACGCATTCTTTCGTCTGCGGCGGCATCAGCTTTTCTTCCTTCTCCCTGCAGATTCTTCCATTTGCCCGATAAGAAACCGGAAGACCTGCTACAACAAATATATCCGATGCATGATTTAAAACTGCCTGCTGAAGCAGTACAATGATATCCATAGCTCAAACTCCTTTCGCGTCAGTCACTTCCAAGGACCGGAAGTGTTGACTTTTCTTCCCATTTCTCAGATGCTGACTCTTTCCATTTTACAACCTTCTGCGTTCCCTTTACCGGATCTGCCAGGATCTCGACTTCCAGATTCTGACTGTCCGTGACCGGAACCACATAGGA
Organism: Coprococcus sp. AM11-30B; assembly: GCF_027674365.1. NCBI lineage: Bacteria > Bacillati > Bacillota > Clostridia > Lachnospirales > Lachnospiraceae > Coprococcus > Coprococcus sp. AM11-30B. The sequence goes on from NZ_JAQDVB010000024.1 coordinate 47,388, forward strand.
AATATCCAGATTCGCTCCGTCTTCTTCAGCTGTCACGCCCTCAATCTGCCGAATCGCAAATACAGGATCCTCTTTTGCAAATGCATCATCGATCTGCGCCATGATCTGCGCCGCTTTTGCATTTGCCTCACAATACGCCGTTTCCCGGCCGGCAAGCTGCTGACTATAACTCTGATCCCTTTTTGCACTTGACAGTGAGAGTGTGGCAAATGTCACCAGACACAGGATTACAAAGATCACAAGCAGGTACGACGTTCCGATCTGAATCCCCGGGTATGATCCCCGTTTCTTTCTCTTCATCCTGTCACTCCCTTTCCGTGCCTGTCATCCGGTCTGTTTCCACCGAATAGATTTCTTCCGGCTGTTCTCCGGACAGGCGCTGCACCGTAAATGTTCCATGCAAAAGCTTTCCATCCGGCTCCACCCGGATCACAATCTCATACGAAGCCTCATCCTTACTGCATTCCTGCCAGTCTGCGTCATAGAAGACCTCCGTGTCCTCCGTCAGCGCATCCGCAAGAAAAAGCTCTGTATACCCGGAAACCTTCTCAAGCGCCGTATTCAGTTCCTGTGTCTCGCGGCTAGTCGTGTGCGCCTTCACAAAAATCTGCACACACACCGCCGAAGCAAGGCAGAAAAATAAAATTGCAATCATCAGTTCCAGCAAAAACAGGCTGGAACGCTTTGCCGGTGTCCGTTCCATAAATCTTCTCCAATCTATCTTGCAGCGCTCTTCACACTGACAAATGTATCTGTCTTTTTCCCGTCTTCATTTTCACAATACAGATGAAAAATCCCATCTGAAGTTTCCTTAGCCTCGAAGTCCTTTGTTGCCAGGATCTTCCGTCCATCGGATGCTTTTGCTTCCGTTCCATCCCGGATAAAAAGCTCTCTTAAGTATCCATCATACGCATACAGATATGTCACATAATCCTTCTCATCATAACGCTGCCGGATCACGAGAGCATTTTCCCCATCGAAAGTTCCATCTGCTATCGCACCATTTTCATCATTCTGGTGCATTTTCTCCGTCACATAGGCAAGTGCCGTCCGTCCCGAATAGGAATCCGACGAGGCCTTCACCTGCCGGCTGTAAAACCCCGATGCAAGAACCACAATTGCGACCGATGATGCCGCCAGCACAAAAAAGACTGCAAGAGGAAAAAGGAAATCAATCACATGCTTTTTTTCATTTCTACGATTCATGTCCGTTTCCTCCTCGTTCGATTACCGTAATGTCCGGAAGAATATTGGCACCGGCAATCTGATAATCAATAAAAAACTGCTTCTTGTCATACTGGATCCCACAGTTTTCTGTCAGATCATCAAGCGTCTCCGGATAGTGTCCCTCCAGCGCATAGTACTGCGTCACACCGCGCCAGAGTGCATTTTCCAGACTTTCTTTCTGCCTGCGTCTTGCTGTGTCCGAAAGCCTTTCAAAACCACTGAAAAAAGCACTGCAGATACATACAAACAGCAGAAGGGACAGACAGAAATTCCGAAGTGGACGCTGCCGTTTTCCGTGATAAAACCGTTCCCGTTCTTTTCTCCACATAGCATATGCCTCCTAAAGTCCTGACATAATTCCAAGAAGCGGAAGCATAACCGACAGAAGGATCGTTCCGACGATCACCGACAGGATGATCACCAGAGTCGGTTCCAGAACTGCAATCATCGAAGAAAGCTTTTCATCCACTTCCTCCTCACACTCATCGGCAATCCTTCCCATCATCTCATCCATCATTCCGGCTTTCCCGGCAATGGATGTCATCCGCGCATAAACACCTGTGAAGATTCCGGCTTTCACCAGTGCCTCTGCGATATCCGTTCCATTTTCCATATCCGCTTTGCATTCTGCTACTTTCTTCCGAAAATCATCATCCTCGATCAGGTTCTCTGAAAATTCCATTCCCTGTTCCGGAGTCAGTCCGCTTTTCAGTGCCAGTGACATTCCTCCGGCAAACCGGCATGCCGACAGCTTATCCTTCAGCTCCCTTGAAAATGCAAACCCGGATCCGATGTGATACAGTTTCTTTCTGCCGCTCTCTGTCTTTGTAAAATAAATACCCGCACAGACGATCACCGCCAAAAGTACCGCAAACACCGCCGAATATCTGGAAAGAGCATTGCCTGCAAGCAAGATCCCTCTTGAAAATCCGGTCATTTCCTGACCAAACTGGCGGAACACCTGATCAAATACCGGCATAACCTTTGTCATCAAAATGATAATGATCACCAGCATCATCCCGATCATCAGAAGAGGGTAGGAGATGGCACTCCGGACACTTCTCCTGATTGCTTCCTCACGGTCGTAATGCTCCGCCAGAGATTCCATTACTTCATCTAAAGTTCCTGTCTCTTCTCCGATCTGCGTCATACGGATCAGATACTCCGGAAATACTTTCGTCTCTTCCAGCGCCTGATCCAGCCTGCCCGTATCCATCACTGACTGATAAATCTCATCCAGCAGCTCTTTTTCTGCCTTCGTCTGCGCATCCTCCCGAAGAAGATCAACTCCCTCCAGGGAAGAAATCCCGGACTTCAGGATCATTGCCATTTCACTGCAGAACGAAGCAATTTCCAGATTCGTAAGCTTCCCCTGCTGTGTCCGCTTTTCCATATATGCCATCCTCCTTTTCATATTCCTGCCACATTCTTCTTATTCAGCTTCCTTTTATCTAATAGGTATACTTTGTGACATAATTCTTTCCATTTCCCACATACTTCTTCACATCCGAAGCACTGTTGTTTGCAGCAAGTGTCGGATCCATGATCGACCAGTTCTTTCCGTCAAATTCAATGATGTTATCCACCCAGCCGATCTCATCAACATAACAGCTGATCCATGCATGATACACATCACCGGAATAGCCAACCTCCAGCTTCGTCGGGATCCGCTGCGACCGGAGCATTGCCGACATCAGCGCCGCATAATCAAAACAGATTCCTTTCCCGGTATCCAGTGTCTCGTCCGGGTTCGGTGTGTACCCATACGGAACATTCTCCGCTTTCTTTTTATCATAGGAAATATTTTTAATTACAAAATTATAAATCTGCGTTACCACATCCAGATCCGAATAGCAGTCCTTTCCTGCAAGGCTCTCGCCCTTTTTTACACACTTGGAATCTGCCGTGAAATTCACATAATAATTCGGATGCAAAAACGGGGCAAATTCATCTGTGATCTGTACGTCCAGATCCTGGGTAAAGCTTACCGCATACAGATTGTCATCTACAGACACACTCTCCAGAAGTGTTACCTTATAAGAACCATTCCCGCCCGGAAGCGGATAAACCGCATAATCACCAACAACCGTAACCGAATAGGTATACTCTGTGCCATCCGGGGATGTCACCTGGAGCTTGACTTTTTCATTACTTCCATTATAACAGATCATCACATAGCCATCTGCCGTATGGGATGCATCCAGTACAACCAGGTCATTTCCATATGTCACTTCACCGGAAGCCTCCGTCTGAAGCACCTGCGCCGACGAATCTCTCGGATCCCCCTTTTTCCCGGACTGGCTTTTTTTCCCCTCCGATGCACATCCGCCAGGTATCAGTACACCTGTCAGAAATAGCAGAAAAAAGAAAAGAAAAATCCTCTGCCAGCGTCTTTTTTGTTCATATAAATCGTTCTGCCGCACAGAATTCCTCCTTTCTTTTCCACAGTGAAACAGTCCCAAAAACTCAACTAGAAAAATTATAGCATAATCAAAACATTAAAAGAAGTTATTTGGTCTAATATGCTTTAATTTATTTGACAAAGAAATCAAAGACCATTACAATAGAAATCAGTTATAAACCATCACAATAGTAAAATTGGGGGTTAATTTATGAGTGATCATTTACCTGTCTTAAAGGTTCGTTTATTCGGAGGATTCTCAGCAAGCTACGGAGAAATTCCCGTATCATTCGGACGCAACACAACGACAAAAGCAATGAAATTGTTGCAGATATTACTCTACCATGGCGATACCGGTATCTCCAGAGATAAGCTTCTTGATGAACTGTACGGAAGAGAAGAACTTGCCGATGCTGCCAACAACCTTCGGGTAACCGCACACCGTCTTAAAAAGATCATCGTAGATGCCGGACTTCCGAGTCATGATTATATCAACATCAAAAAAGGTATTTATCGATGGGATGCTCCGATGCCGACCGAAGTTGATGCACATCAGTTTAAGGTTCTGTCAAAAGACGTGCAGACGTGTACCGATAAGGTAAAAAAGCTGGCACTTCTTAAGAAGATCTGTCTGATGTACCGTGGGGAATTTCTTCCGGAGCTTTCGGGAGATGAATGGGTTCTTGTTGAAAGCGTCCAATATAAGAATATTTATTCCGAATCCCTTCAGGAGCTCTGTAAGCTTCTGATTGAACGCGGAGATTATGAAGAGACACTTCGTTTCTGTGAGCCGGCATGCCAGTTATATCCGTTCGATGAATGGCAATCCGTCCGCATCGACTGCTATATGGCATTGAACCGCTATAAGGATGCTGTACAGGAATATGAGAACACTGCCAAATTATTTTTCGAAGAGCTTGGAATCCGCCCTTCTGAACATATGATGCAGCAGTTCGAGCAGATGAGCAGCCGCCTTAACTACAAACCACAGGAACTCGGCGACATCAAGGACCGTCTGAAAGAGGACGATGTACGCGGCGGTGCTTTTTACTGCAGCCTGCCAAGTTTCCGTGACAGTTACCGTCTCGTTTCCCGAATCATTGAGAGGAACGGACAGTCCGTATACTTAATGTTATGTAGCATCACCAACGGAAAAGGAATGCCGATGGACAAGCCGGACAAGCTTGAAGTTCTTTCAGGTGAGCTTCAGAATACGATCCAGCAGTGTCTGCGTAAAGGGGACTCCTTTACCAAATACAGCCCATCACAGTTTCTGATACTTCTCGTTGGTACGAATAAAGAGAACTGCAGCATGATTTTCGACAGAATCCAGAGATACTTCTCCAGAGAGCATAAAAGCTGGAAGCAGTACCTGGACTACTTCGTGTCCTCTGTAGCCGAAGTAGACCGGCAAGATTCACCGATTCAGTTCAATACTGAGAATAAAACCTGGTAAGCTGCAATCATGTTATCTTCGCAGCAGGGCAGAAATGGAGATAATTTATGGAACAAAGCTATCAAATCAGTTGGTATGCACCAAACTTTATTAACATGTGTATTGATAATATTAATGATGGAGAGCTGTCCGGTCGGATTTATCACTGCTACAGCAAAGAACCCTGGAAATTCACCAATATCCTTCAGCTGATCGAATTAGCTGATGATTTCTTCGACAGACTCGAATTTCCACAGGCATCCACCAGCGCACGTTCTTTCACTTCAACCCAGTTTTCAGGTGTTGACCGGCTTGATAAAGTACAGTCACCGGAAGATTTCATCGAGAATCGTGGACAAAAAGGGACTTTCTTTCTCAATGTCAGATACCGCCAGAATTCATCCTGGCAGGGCATCGTCCGCTGGATTGAAGGTAACTCTACACAACAGTTTGTAAGCGTACTTGAACTGCTTAAAATTCTCAGCAATGCATTAGTTTAAAGGAATGGCATTGTGTGAGATATCATTACATGAATGAATAAGAATTATACAGGCATTGTCTGATCACGGGATGTGATCGGACGGTGCCTTTTAATTATCTTATAATTTTATTCTTTCTTAATTGCTTTTCACAAAAAACTCCAGTACCATTTGAATAGGCGTATGTAGAAAATCGAATCATATATGATATATGAATTCTTTGATTGTAGAAAAAATTATATATCTACATGAAACATGAGATATGGCGAATTTACTTATGAACTGTTTTCTATTATAATGGAGGTAAACAATGAGAAAACAAAAGAAGAAATCTCGCCATAGCAAACAAACCCACAACCGGCAGTATAAGGACCGGTTATGGAGAATTGTAGAGCAACTTTTTATAAGTGATTGAGATAGCAGAAAAGTAACAGATAATAAGAAAAGAAATATCCTTGTTTTGAATTACAATAATTATTGTGTAAAGTTTTCATCGCAAGTTAATTTTACCACAAAAATAGAACCTTTCGCATGAACGAATGGTCCTATTTCTTTTAGGGACTTATTTCACAGCCCCTTTCTTTTTAATTGCACTTATTCTTTCGTCCAGTCTTTAGTTTTCTCTATCCTCAAGATATTCCGCAAGGCTGTAATACAGTTCGCCTGCTATTCCACGTGTCTGATTTGCGGCAGTCATGGAATTCAAGATTGCCTCCTGCTCTGCTTCTGCCGCAGCAAGGAAAGCACGGTCGATTATGTTTTCCGGAATTGCTGATATCTGCACAAGTTCCTCCTCATAGCCGGATGGGATTCTGTTTGCAGTCGTAAATCCAATCATAATCTCCCCACTGCCATGACCTGTATAACCACCGGTTCGTGCGATACCAACACCGGTTCTTTTCAGAATCCGTTTGAGCTGACGACTTGTCAATGGAAGGTCTGTAGCCAGAATACTCATAATAGAACCTTTATCTTCTTCAGATGCAGCCATATCACTCTTTTCCTGTTTCCATTCCAGAATTTTAGGACCAACAGCTTCGCCATTCAGTACAAAATCTTTCGTTGCACCAAAGTTTGACTGAACCAGAACACCGATGGTGTATTCTTTTTCTCCAATCGTGATCACGCGGGATGCAGAACCGATTCCACCCTTCATGCCATAGCAGGTCGTACCGGCACCGGCACCTACATCACCTTCTTCGAATTCTTCCGATGCTAATGCAAAAGCCTCGCGCACTTCTTTTTCACCAATTGCACGTTTCTGGATATGATTGATCCGACAGTCATTGCACTCGCCTACGACCGGATTGATACTCTGAGGTTCTATTCCATCCTTCCGGCACTGTTCAATCACGATCTCAACCATTGCATCCAAAACCTTTCCGACATTTAACGTATTGGTAAGAGCAATCGGTGTCTCGAGGGTCCCCAGCTCCTCAACCTGCACAACACCGGCACTTTTTCCGAATCCATTATGAATGTATGCAGCTGCCGTATAGTGCTTGGCAAATGCATTGTCCGGTCCAGGAACGATCACGGTTACACCAGTATGATTTTCTTCTGTCTTCACCGTACAATGCCCTACCCGTATACCAGGCACGTCCGTAATTGCATTCCTTTCTCCTGTTTTTACTCTTCCGGGTACAATTCCAAAGTCCCGAATCCTTTTTGCCCCATTTTGGTTTCCTCCTTGGATTTTGTTGTATTTTTCAATACATGCTGATTTCAGTATAGCACATTTTCTCCGTTGAATGATTTAATATTTCATTTTATGAGTCTGACTTTCGTGATCATCTCTGTTTTTACCGGTCTGTGATAGACAAATCCTGACTGCGGTTCAATGGCTTCTTCTACTTCTACATGTTCCAGTCGTTCAATCTCATCCCAGCCATCGATCACTTTTCCGATTACGGTGAAATTACCATTCAATCTCTCGGAGGCAGCAAGGGTGATATAGTACTGGCTGCCGGAACTGTTCTCTGGATCTCCTGCCATGGCAACAATCCCCCGATGAAAAGTAATTTTGGCATTTTCAGGATTGGTTTTAAATTCTGGTTTGATCATGATATCGATTTGTGGATCAACACCATCAAAAAACAGTGGCTGAAGGACAAATCCCGGTTCCAAACGTTCAATGGCTCTTCCGTCAAATATTCTCTTCTCTGCGAGTCGCATAACACTTGCGCAGGCAATCGGTGCAATTTCCGGCCATAATTCAAAGTGTATCACAGCATTCTCATTTACAGTTATTTCGATGATTGGTTTTTGATTCATTTTCATATTTCCTTTATCTCATTATTTTTTTCGAGGGTCAACCCACCCGTGTATGTCCCTCTTTGTATTTCATTATACAGCTTTTGCTGAAATACTCAAAGTGGAAGTTACCGCCCAAATCCTACTTCGACCAGGTTGGTTCTTCTTTCCCGGTATAATTGAATTTACCATCATTTTACTGCGATATACTTGCAAGAGATTTTTACACCTTTCAGGTTTCTGTTTGTGTGTAACAAACAAAGTGATTTGACTTTTTTGTACGCCAGAATAAAATAAAAATGGTGATTTTGCATTTTATTGACTGTATTCTGACCGGATACTATGATTTGTGCGTAAAGAATAAATGACAACATAACAAAAATAAAAAGAGGAATACAGAATGAAGAGTACAAAATTATTTCGGAATGTAAGGCTAAAAGGTCAAAAAGAACTTGTTTCGATATTACAGCGACCTCGAACGTGCTACCGAAGATATCGAATATCAAAAGAAACTATTAAAAGAATTAGGCATTGAATAATCCCAAAACATAAATCCCATGTCCGATCACAAACTAAGATGCAATTCATCTTTTCCTGTCATCCGGCATGGAATTTTTCTTTTTTATTCTATAGAAAATTTTATTCTTTCTTAATTGCTTTTCACAAAAGACTCCAGTACCATTTGAATAGGCGTATGTAGAAAATCGAATCATATATCATATATGACTTCTTTGATTGTAGAAAGATATGGCGAATTTACTTATGAACTGTTTTCTATTATAATGGAGGTAAGCAATGAGAAGACAAAAGAAAAAATCTCGCCATAGCAAACACCCCCACAACCGGCAGTATAAGGACCGGTTATGGAGAATGATCTTTAATAACAAAGAAGATCTGCTGCAGCTTTATAATGCGATCAACCACACAGACTATCAGAATCCTGATGACCTGGAAGTAAACACATTGGAAGATGTCCTTTATCTGTCCATGAAAAATGATGTGTCCTTTCTGGTCGGCGGAACCATGAATCTGTATGAACATCAAAGCACTTTTAATCCAAACATGCCGCTTCGCGGAGTCTTTTATTTCTCCCGGTTATATGAAGGGTATGTTGCAGATAATAATCTAGCCGAAATATATTGTCTTTTACAATGGTACAAAAAACCAGCCAGATTCCATGGAGTTAAGGCTTTCAGACTGCTTTGAAAATACAGATAACGATGCACCTTGCCTGGAATGCACCGCAACCATGTTGAACATCAACTATGGTCACAATCAGGAACTGATGAAGCACTGCAGAAGGCTTGAAGAATATTCCATATTTGTCCAATGTGTCAGGGAATATATACAGTCGGAACCTTCTGTGGAAGATGCATTAGAAAAAGCAATTGATACCTGTATTCACCAGGATGTGTTGGCAGATTTTCTCAAGAAACATCGAGCGGAGGTGACAAATATGATCCTGACGACATATGACAAAGACTTATATGAGAAAACCTTGAAGGAAGATGCCAGAGAAGAAGGTAGAGAAGAAGGACTTATGGAAGGACGCGCTAGAGGCAGAGAAGAAGGCAAAGTGGAAGGCAGAGAAGAAGGTATGGAATATCTAAATCAGCTAAACAAATATCTCTTAAAATCCAAGCGCTACAATGACCTCGAACGTGCTACCGAAGATATCGAATATCAAAAGAAACTATTAAAAGAATTTGGCATTGAATCGAATGATACTAAGTAAATTATCTACGTTATGCCAAAGGGAGGTAACAAATATGATCTTAACGACATATGATAAAGACTTATATGAGAAAACCTTGAAGGAAGATGCCAGAGAGGAAGGTAGAGCTGAAATAATAGCAGAATTAAACCAATTAACCAAATATCTCCTAAAAGCCAAACGCTACAACGATCTGGAACGCGCCGCAGAAGACATCGAATACCAAAAGAAACTATTAAAAGAATTCGGCATTGAATAATCCCAAAACATAAATCCCATGTCCGATCACAAGCTAAGATGCAATTCATCTTTTCCTGTCATCCGGCATGGGATTTTTCTTTTTAATTCTATAGAAAAATTTTATTCTTTCTACTACAATATATTTATGGTTAATATCCCTTACAGCCAGTAAGGAATTATCCAT
>NZ_JAQDVB010000025.1:0-11367 GCF_027674365.1 Coprococcus sp. AM11-30B
TTCCGATTGCGGAAGAGACTGGAAAATGTTATTCTTATCATAGGCAGTGGAGCTTTCTTGGTTCAGTTGTTTCGTGTGGTAACTTAACAATAACGGATTATGGAAAGTAATTCCACTGCTTTTTTAATAAAAATAAAACTGCGCCACAGCCTTGGAAGGCCATCGCGCAGCGATTTTGTTCAATCGGAATTTGGAGGATTGAATTATGTGGAATGAATTAGGTATAAGTGGAGGAACCGCAATTGTTATTTTGATTGCGCTGTATTTCGTTATCAAATGGGCAGTGAAAAATGGCATCAAAGAAGCCTACAGTGCAATCACTGGAAAGAAAACTGTTGAAGATATCCAAAACGAAAAAGAGCTGAAAGAACTTGGATTGGATTCAGAAGATCAATAACTTCAAGTTTGTGGAATCGACTGAAAGGAAGCATTATATGTTCTATATTTATATTATTTTTGATTTTGCAATGGCAGTAATTATGCTTTTATTTGGAATATGGTTTTATAGGTCAAAAGGACAAGCATCCAACTTCTTGTCTGGTTATAATATGAAATCTGCAGAAGAACGAAAAAAATATGATGAAAATGCTATGTGTAAGGCATATGGGAAGAGAATGATGCTTATGTCACTTCCTTTTATTGCTGGAATGATTATAGATATTTGGTATATAGGAACTGGTTGTTTAATTGCATGGGCGATATGGTTTGTTATGTTTATTCTGTTGCTTATAGATAGACATAAAAGAGAAAGTTAATTTATAGAAAAATAGAATGTTTTCGGGGTGAAAATACCGTTTATTTGTTTTAGACATATGATGTCCGATTGAAAATTAGCGGATTCTCGTTTTATGTCGTGGTAATTTTGCTATATATTGGTAAGCTGTAAGTGGAAGAGAGGTAGAGACATGGATACAAAAAAGATTGGAGCTTTTTTAAAGCAATGTCGTAAAGAAAAGAATCTTACGCAAGAGCAGCTTGCCGAGAAGTTTGAGGTATCTGCAAGAACAGTTTCCAGATGGGAAACAGGAATAAATATGCCAGATCTCAGTATACTTGTTCAACTTGCTGAGTATTACGATGTTGAGATAAGAGAGCTCCTGGATGGAGAAAGGAGCCAGACTATGAATAAAGAGATGAAAGAAACACTGGACAAAGTGGCGGTGTATGAAGAATGGGTGAAACAAAAAGCATTAAAGGCTGGAAATCTTGCATTTGCATCAATGTTTGTGATTAGTGTGTTAGCGATTATTATTCAGATGTTATTAACGGTGGATATTCGCTTGGTTTTAGGAGAGACAGCAACTGCTTTGGTAGGAGGAATTCTGTATGCTTCTATTATGGTGTACAATGGAATATGGGATAAATGTTTGCCCAAAAGTGCTACTATATGGCGCGATTTTTTCACCAGTGTGATATGTGCAGGAATTTTTACAGTCATCTATGGCATATGTTTATTTAGAATGGGAGCTACAGAAACACAGGTAACACGATTAGCAGTGGGATTTCTGATTGGTATTACTATTGTGGCATTTATTGTTCTTAGGCTCTTGGCATTTATTAATCGAAAAAGAAACCAGAATTCGTCAAATGTTCAGGAGAAAAAGGAAACTTCCATATCTAAGGCAGAATGGACAAAAATTTATAATGCACAGAATATAGTAGAGACAGAACAACTCGTAGAAATGTTAAAGCAAAATGGAATAGCAGCTTTTTCACAGGAAGCAGGTGCGAATGTTGCAATGCATGGGGCACCTGGATTTGGAATATATGGTGTGGATATATTCGTGAAAACCGATGATGCAGAGAAGGCAGTACAGTTGATCAAGGAGATTAATAACCAAGAATGAAGAAAATTTTTGACATTTTCACACATGCGTGCTAATATGATTATAGAAAAAGAGTGCTACCGATAGACGGTTAGTCCGATATATGTTTTGACAAAAATTGCCGCTTAGTTTACCAGACCAGGGCGGCTATTTTTGTGGTTTATTATTATCCTTGCCAAAGGTATATCCAAGACCAAAGCAGGTTAAGCCGAAGCTCACTACTGCTATAAAATCAACAATACTCATGGCTTAGCCCTCCTTTCCAGTGGATTCTCTTTCGAGTTTCTATGTAATCAGAGGGTCACAGTCCCTCTGCTGAAGGACTAACCGCCTACCGTTATGATAGCACCCATGTTTCGATTATAACAGTCAAGGTGGGAATCTGCAACCGGAAAGTTGACAGCTCATGAAAATCTGGCTGTGATACCGTTTTGATACTAAAAAATGAAGAGAACAGAAATATAGCGTAGAAATCCTATAACACAGGACAATAAAGACACGAAAATCACAGAAAATAATGAGATTTTAAGAACCTCACAAACGTGAAGGTGGACGTACTGTAGGATCAGGACGTGTTGCTACAATCATCGAGTAATCATAACTTGATATAAATTGAGTGTCAGGAGTACACTCTGTGTCCAAACGTAAGATACCCCAGAAACCTTGTGTTTCTGGGGTTTTTCTGTTATGTTGCGAATAAAATTGTCAGTTGATTTCATAGAAAATGGCAAAGAAATTTTCGTTAAAATGGTAGAGATTCTATAAATGAAGAAACAGAAAATTTGGTTTCCGGTGCCGAAACGGTGCCAAAAAGAAACTCCTGAGAATGTATGCTATTCCCAGGAGTAGTTTTTATCATGTAATTTACCAACCCTTTATTTGCTTTATCTGTTCTGCACGTTCCGGATCACAATGATATTGCAGTTTTAATCGGATTGTTTCTACGACTTCCTGTCTGGCTTCATCGTCAAGCTGATAGAAGGAAGTGAGCAGATTATCCACATCAGGCATGCTGTTTTTGCCAAACAGGTACATTAGTGGATACATAGAATTTTTCAAATAAGTCTTTACTCGGCTTGCGTCTAATGCACCATTCAGACCATCCGGGAGTGTAGGATAAATTTCTTCTTCCTTAAGAGCTCCAGAAAACGGACTGGCAGTACATATCTCATTCACATCAATTTGCAGTTCATTTGCAAGTCTTAATGCAAAATCAAATCGTATATTGGAATCCTTTTGAATAATTGAATACAGGGTTGTTGCACTGATCCCAGTTGCCTTTGCAATCTTACGGACATTGGTGCCTTTTTCATCAAGATATTTCTTTAAGTTCTTACCGTCACCCATAGAAATCCTCCTTTTTCATATATTGATAAATTACGAAAAACATAAATCTATTTAATATCATATCACAGAGTCGAAATAAAATAAAGATAAAAAAGATATACGAAGTTCGTAAAAATACAATTACGAAATATTGACATTGATATAAATACATGATATTATCAATGTACGAAAATCGTACAGATACAAAAATACAGTAAACGTATTCACATCTGGGAAGGAAAGGAGGAGAGTAAAATGGCGAATTACAGTTATATGATGAGTGCTGATGAAGTAGCACAGGAATTAAATTGTTCAAAATCGCATGCTTATAAGCTGGTGAAAGCTCTGAATAAGGAACTGGCGGCGCAGGGGTATATTACGATGGCGGGAAGAATACCAAAAGCATTTTGGGCAAAAAAGATGTATGGTTATGAAATGATTGGAAATTAAAGGAGAATCAATATGGCTTACAGAGAAAAAGACACAAAAAAATGGACAGCCCAGTGGTTTGAGAAAAACGTTATGGGTGAGAAGAAAAAACGCAGAAAACGTGGATTTGAAACAAAACGAGAAGCGTTGGAGTTTGAAAGAAACAAGAAATTGAGCAGTGAAAGAAGTATGGATATGAAGCTGAGTGATTTTATTGAAGTATATTTTGCTGACAAACAGAATGAACTGAAAGAACGGACGATTAAGAACAAAAAATATATGATGCAACAGCATATTGTACCGTATTTTGGAAATCAGATGATGAGTGAGATTAAAGCTTCGCAGATTATTCAGTGGCAGAATGAGATTCAGAAGAAAGGATATTCCGATTCATATCTGAGAATGATTCAGAACCAGTTGACTAGTTTGTTTACACATGCTGCTAAAATTTATGACTTGCCGGTTAATCCTTGTAAGAAAGTGAAACGGATGGGAAATTTGGATTCGAGAAGTTTGAACTTCTGGACGCTGGAAGAGTATAAACAGTTTATACAGACGATGGAGCCGGGGGCACGATACTATCTTATGTTTGAAGTGCTGTTCTGGACCGGATGCAGAATTGGTGAGCTACTCGCACTTACAAAAGCAGATATCAATTTTGAAAAGAACCAGATCAGCATTAACAAAACTTATTACAGAACAGGGATGCAGGATATTATCACAGAACCAAAAACAAAGCAGTCCTATCGAACAATTGAAATTCCGGAATTCTTAAAAGAGGAAATTAAGGAATTTACAGATGGTCACTATGGAATGCCGGATACAGAAAGATTGTTCCCTGTCGTTCAGGAAGCGGTACAGCATAAGATGAAACGACAGATTGAAATTGCAGGAGTAAAGAAAATCCGAGTGCATGATCTCAGGCACAGTCATGTGGCTTATCTTATTGAAAAAGGCGTGGAACCATTGCTGATTCGGGACAGACTGGGGCATAAGGATATTCGTATCACATTGAACACTTATGGACACCTTTATCCAAACCAACAGAGAAAGATTGCTAATTTGTTGGACGATGAAAATGATTCGATTGGATGGGGAGAAAAGAAAGATGAATGTTGAAAAAGCAAAAGAAAAAGCCCAGATAAATAATCTGAGCAAGTTCTCTGATAATCAGATTCACTGATATATCATCTTCGCAGATTCAGTATATCACGAATGGGAAAAGACGACAATTCCCAAATGTCTGTTCATCAGAGACTTGCCTGGAAGGGCAGGAGGAGATGAGAACATGAACAAGAATGAAACAAAAAAATACAGATCAGAGCCAGAACTGAAACTTATTAACATGGATACGGTGGAAGTAGAGCAGATAGAATGGCTGCTTTATCCATTTATTCCATATGGAAAAGTAACCATCATACAAGGTGATCCCGGTGAGGGAAAGACGACAATGGTACTTCAGATTATTGCAAAAATTACCAGAGGGGAGCAGATACTTCCAGATGATTCAGCAAAAGATGAAACAGCAGTGGCTGTTGAAAACGACTGCATGGATAAGTTGGAAGATGATGAAAACAGTGTAGTATCAGAGCATCCAGAGAAAGCAGTAAATGTTATCTATCAAACTGCGGAAGATGGTCTCGGAGATACGATAAAGCCACGATTACTTGCTGCAGGTGCAGACTGTAAAAGAGTCATGGTCATCGATGATAGTGACCAGCCGTTGACGATGGCTGATGTCCGATTGGAAGAAGCAATTGTGCAGACAAAAGCAAAGATGGTTGTACTTGATCCAATTCAGGGATTTCTGGGCTCAGAAGTAGATATGCACAGAGCAAATGAGATTCGACCGTTGATGAAAAGAATTTCTGTGCTGGCAGAGAAATATCATTGTGCGATTATCCTGATCGGACATATGAACAAGAATAGTAACGGAAAATCTTCTTACCGGGGACTTGGTTCTATTGACTTTCAGGCGGCTGCGAGAAGCGTTTTAATCGTTGGACGACTTAAGGATGAACCGGAAGTAAGAGTTGTGTGCCATACAAAGAGTTCCCTGGCACCGGAAGGAACTTCGATAGCATTTCGACTGGATAAAAATAATGGATTTGAATGGATTGGAAAATATGAAATCAGTGCAGATGAATTACTCAGTGGAGAAGTTAAGGGAACAAAAGGGAGAAAAGCACGAGAGTTTTTGCTGGATATTTTAGCCAATGGAGGTATGCCACAGAAAAAGATTGCAGAAGAAGCAGAAGGACAGGGCATTAAGAAGAAAACACTGTGGAATGCCAAAAAAGAACTGGAAATTGATTCTATAAAACGTGGAAAAGAGTGGTATTGGATGTTGTCGGAATAAAAAAGAAGATGGCAAGATTACCATATTTTAAAAAGAGGGAATCTTGCCACCTTGAAAGGAGTTCAAATGAAAAATAAAAATGTACAGATTCCATATGAGTTATTCTTTCAGCTTTTGCAATACTTTCTGATGGAAAATTATGAAGGCGAAGAAAGCATACGGAAAGGTTTAGAAAAGAAACTAGATACAATGGTAGATCGGGAGTTATACAGCAAATACAAGACAGCAGTAACAGAAGAAGAAAGAGAAAAGTTCCGGCAGGAATATCTGGAAAGGAAGGGAATACCGGAAAACTTTCGATGGTAGAACTTCTTGCTGATTACGTTATAACAGGAGCGTGTCACGCACCTGTAAATAGCAGACAAGGAGAAAGTTGGAAAGGAGCATATAGCAATGAGAGAAGGAAGATTAGGTTATAACAACAGTAATGACAGATACGGTTTATTGTCATCGGATTTATGGATTGATACAGGATTTCATTGTGGGGAATGTCTGGAGGTATTGATTGATGATGAATGGGTGCAAACCAGAATGGAGATGAATCCGGCAAGGGAATGGTATCTGGTAGGAACACCGTACTGCGGAGATCTGGAATATGTTCGTGCAAGAATACCGAAATAAGATATGCGGATACATACTGCAGGAGTAATAGATCTTTGCTTCGCTTCAGTCGGTGCAGAGCAGACGTCCCATGGACGTATTGCCCCCGGCAGGGCGCAAGGGTACTTTTGATGGACGGTACGGCTGTCGAAAGTGCTTTTGCGTTACTTTTGACAAAAGTAACAAAAGAGGGGCTTGTCCCCGATACTTCTCGAACTACTAATGTTCGAGAAGGTTCCGAAATATTGTATCCGGCGAAGAATACTTACAAATTCCAGACTTGGCGTATATATAGATTTTGTGCCATATCTGGCACGGTTTTTGAAAGGAAGGTGAAGAAAAATGACGATGAAAAGAACAATAAGTGGAAGAAATGGAAAAGGTTCTCTGGCGCATAACAGACGGGCATTTGAGACAGAAAATGTCGATAAGACAAGAGTGCATCTGAATATTAAGTACTGTGATGAAAATCTGAAAGCAGTTTATCATGAACTGTTTGATTCGGCAGTGGAGAGATACAATGTGGGAAAAAGGAATGACCGGAAAATCACAGATTACTATGAGAAGATACGTCAAAGTAAGCAGGAAAAGCTGTTTCATGAGGTGATTTTTCAGATTGGGAATTGTACAGACACGGCTGTAGGAACTGAGGAGGGTAAACTGGCAGTAAAGATTTTGGATGAGTATATGAAAGAATTTCAAAAACGAAACCCAACGCTGCGTGTGTTTAGTTGCCATTTACATTTAGATGAATCAACTCCACACCTGCATGTTGATTTTGTCCCTTATGTGACCGGATGGAAGGGAAAAGGAATGGATACAAAAGTTTCGTTGAAACAGGCATTAAAGAGGTTAGGATTTGAAGGTGGTTCAAAACAGGATACAGAATTGAATCAATGGATAAACCACGAAAAAGAAGTGCTTGCAGAGATTGCTCTACAGCATGGAATTGAATGGGGGCAGAAAGGGACACATGAGGAGCATCTGGACGTTTATAATTTTAAGAAAAAAGAGCGTAAAAAAGAAGTGCAGGCACTCGAACAGGAGAAAGAATATCTCACAGCAGAGAATGAAGGTCTTAATTGTCAGATTGCAGAAGCAAAGGCAGACATCAAGCAGTTGGAAGAAGAAATGGCTCGGTTTCAGAAAGATAAAGAGACAGCAGAAGAACGTTCCGAGAAAGCAGAGCAGGAATTGAAAAAACTGGAAGAACGCAGGGAGCGATTACAACCGGTAATGGATTATGTCAGCAAAGAAATGAAAGAATATGGGACAGTTAAAGCAATTCTACCGGAAGCCAGTACTTTAGAACGTGCAACAGCGTACCGTGACAAGAAAATCAAACCGTTGTTTATTCAGATGAAAAATAAAATAGCTGTAATGGCTGTTCAAATCAAAGAACTTACTAAAGAAGTTGATGGGTGGAGACACAAATATCAGAAAACGAAGCAGGCATATAACCAAATGCAAAGGGAGTTAGACACAGTGCGTGAAGAAAATGAACAGTTATTTGAGGAAAAACAACAATTGCAGAATGTTTCCGATAGATATGACCGGGTAGTACGAGTTCTTGGGGAAACTGTTGTAGATGATGCGGTACAGCAGGATATACAAGGGCAGAAGACATTAGAAGAAAAACGACAAATGGAGCAAATGCCAACAGGAAGTATTCATGAAAGACTTGCCTGGGGTTCCCGAAAGAGTGAAATGGAGAACCAACAGTGTAAGAAAAATAAAACGAAGAACAGAGGAATGGAATTGTAAGAATATGAAAAAACACATTTATGATGAAAGTAATGGATTAAGTTATACATTGCATGGAGATTACTATCTGCCGGATCTAGCAGTGAATGAGGAAGAACCGACATATGGTAAATACGGAATGTCGCGGAAAAAATTTGGAAGAATATAAAGTGGCAAGATATGAGCATTTAGTGATGATTGGGGAACTTTCTTTGTTTTTTTATGAAATTGTAGATTGATTGTGTACATACAAGTTTAATACAAGAAAAGAAGATATCTACTTGACAACCACATAGTGATCGTGTAATATAAAGTTGTCAAGAAGATAACTAGAAGATATATCTAAAAACAAGGAGGTATTAGTATGAAAAATGCATGGCTTATTCGTCCAGTACCACATGGTAAAAATCGAGTAACAGAGTTTAGAGAGAAAGGAATTATTGCTGTTGGGTGGCCTTGTATTGGAAATTTAAAAGGAAAGTCAAGAGAGGATTTAAAGCTTATACTTTCCAAATCACCATATAATCTTACGGGGCTTGCCCTTGGAAATGCATATGCAACTATAGATATTTTTGTAAATCAGATGGAAGTAGGGGATTTGCTTCTCATGCCAAATGGGGAGGACATATACCTAGGTGAAGTGACCAGTGATTATTATTTAGATTCTAATGTGGATACTGATGACGAAGGATATTCACATCAGAGATCGGCAAAATGGCTTGTAAACATCTCAAGACAGGATTTATCTATGGACTTGAGATTATCACTCAAAGTACACAGAACTACAGCAAATTTGTCACATCATGCCGATGAAATAAGAGCGCTCTGCAAAGGTGAAAAATTGGTGACTACCAATGATTTTATCGAGGTTAAATATCCGTTGCGTCCAGATTTTGAGGTGTCATTTAAAATACCGAAAGATATCAATAGTGACGAAGCACAACGTTTAAGTTCCTATTTTGCATCGTTATACTTCATAAAATAGGTAAAGCTATCAATGGTGACTGAATCATTTGGAACGGCGAACATTTATTGATTGAAGATTACGGTGATGAATATTGGATGGATCGGAAAGATAGTAGTTGCTGTTAGGCTAATCACAGAAAATATGATTGAGGAGGGAGAGTAATCGAATGGAGAGTACAGTAATAAAAATAATAGAGGAATATTTGGAATGGGAAAATGTAAAACAGCAACGAGGATATTCAGATGATTTAAGATTGGAATATGATAATGATGCCCGTTATTATTTGGAGAAGGGTTATTTAAAGGAAGAAGCATTACATGCTGATACCATTATATCCTTTTGGACAATATATAAAACACTATTGGAGAAGCAAACCGGTTGGAAAACTTATAAAACGACCAAAAGTCTTGAGAGTTTGTTGAGGCAGATACATAGTAAACGCAAAAATGATTACACAGCTAAAATTGTACAACTTAATGAAAAAATTGAGGATTTTGCAAAAGTTATATATACTGAAGGAAATTATATGCTATTGCCTAAAGGTAAACGTGTAATAAATAATGTAAGATTTCAAAAATTTGAAGATAGAGTGGATTTAACATTATATCATTCTTTCTCCGGTGGTGAATTAAGTAGCTATTTTGAAACGGATGAACATTTAAAAGCATGGATTAGGAAGGAAAAGTTACACGTTTTATTTATTGATGGTGATATTGAAAAAGATAAACTTTTGTGGTTAGTAGATAATAAGAAAAAAATAACAGATATGACAGTGGAGGAGATTTACACATATATAGATTCTTCAAAATTCTTTATAGAGAAACGTTCGGAATATATTAAAAACAATTTTTAGTTGCAGTTTGTTTAGGAACGACAACTTCCAGTTGTGCGTGGGTGGCTATATTCTAATAGAAAAAGAATTTTTTGACATTTCCACAGATGCGTGATAATATGATTATAGAAAAAGAGTGCTACCGATAGACGGTTAGTCCACATACTTAATCGATTAAAAATAACCGTTCAGTTTGCGAGGCTGGGGCGGTTATTTTTGTGTCTTATTATTATCCTTGCCGAATGTGTATCCGGCACAAAAGCAGGTGATGCCGAAGCTCACAACTGCAATGAAGTCCACAATACTCATTGGCTTAGCCCTCCTTTCCAGTGGATTCCCTTTCGGGGGTTCTATGTAATCAGAGGGTCACAGTCCCTCTGTTGAAGGACTAACCGCCTACCGTTATGGTAGCACCCATGTTCTGATTATAACAATAAAAAATAATGGGTGCAATAAGAAAATGGCAGAGGAAGTAGTAGGCGTTGGTGACAAAGCATTTAGAACAAGGCTTCCGGTGCCAAAACGGTGCCAAGAAATCAGGCAAATAAAAATAGAGCATGTAAATCAGCCATTTTTCACTGTATTTTGGATAGAAAAACATAAAAAATGTAGGGTAAAACGGGATTAAAGTATCGTGAAGGTGGACGTACTGTAGGATCAGGACGTGTTGCTACAATCATCGAGTAATATACGCGAAAGCAATGAATAAAGCGCCAATCAAGGCGATAAAAAAAGAGACTGCAAGCTTGCTTGCAAGTCTCTTTTTTTATCGCTTTGGAAGTGGACATTTTACGAATGCCCGCGAACGAACGACGAAGTCGTGAGATTGGCGCATATACAATAGATTTGTTATCGTAAGATAACGTTGTGTCCAAACGTAAGATACCCGTAGAACTTCGGTTCTACGGGTTTTTCTGTTGCCTGGAAATATATAAAAGGGCGGAAAAGAATAACGAACAGCATAGAAAAACGGTTGCCGGGAGAGTGTCCTGACAACCGTTTGTGATAACAGAATGATAACAAAATATATAATTTTCGCAAATATGATAACAGATAAAGTGGATTTATCCACAAATCAGAGATGTGACTGTGGATTAAGTCAGATCATACGTCTTAATGTCATTACCTTCCAGACGTTTAGCAGTAAGAAAACTTTCCGCATCTTCAAGTGTAAGATCAGAAACATTTTTTCCAATCCAACGAAGGAAGTAACTGACATCAGAGCAATACAGTTGAATAGTTCTTTCACGCAGGTTACGTTTTTCCGCTTCATTGCGGATGGATT